>CAJXUM010001110.1 GCA_913060855.1 uncultured Lewinella sp.
GAGATCAGCCTCGGTCTCGTGGGCTCGGAGATGTGTATAAGAGACAGGGTGTATTTTTCGGGAAATTACGAAGACTTTATTTGTTTATCATGACCGTTGTGGTATTTTCTATCTGTAATAAGTATTCCCGTGGCGATTTTCCAGTAAATTTTTTAAAAGCACGATTAAAAGTGGCTTTGGAATTGAATCCGCAATCGTAGGCGATACTGGTTAGCGTGAGTTGCTGGTGTTCTCCGGCTTGGAGTTTGACTTTGACTGCTTCGACTCGATGTGAATTGATGAAATCATTAAAATTCATGCCAAATCCACTGTTGATCATCTTGGATAGAATGGACGTGTTGGTTTGTAGCTGCGTTGCTAGGTCTTGCAAACTTAAACTGGGATTGAGGTAAGCTTCTTCTCGCATCCGCGCAGCCAATTTATCCTTCCACTGATTGACAAGGGTAAGGTCCTCTTGCTGTTGTTTCGATTCTCCAGGGACAGCTTCAGGCGTGGGTATTACTTTCGGAACAAAATGCAAATTACTCGGCAAGTGTTTCGTACCGATATAGCCGGCAATACTGATGAAATAGATAAATACTACCACTCCAAAATAGGAGATCCAATATTCGTCATAATCCAGGTTGGCGAAATATTTGTCGATAATATCAATGATGAAACCAAAGGCGATTAAGGCAATAGAAGCTGAAAGGATATTTCGCAACCAAGTGTAGGTAATCTCTTCCGTATTGGAGAAATTCTCGTCAATGTATTTTCGGTAATTCTGGTAGATAGCAATGGTTAATGAAATATAGATAAACATCGAGATGAAGCCTAAATCATTGAAAAGCCCCGCTATATGATCCTGATAGTATTTGGCAATATTCCCCTGTGTACCAAAATGTAAAGGTAGCTCCTGTCCCTGGAGTAGATGTTGTATCCCGATTTCATAGCTAAACATGAATGCAAAAATGAAAACCATCAAAGCACCCGGAATAAAATGGAGTACATGTTTTCGCTCTAATTTGAATTGACTATTGGAAATCGCCAAGAAATAAAAGTAGATAATGGGACCAAAGAACAAGGTATTGTGGAAAGGAAAATAAAACATGAAGGTAGAATGGGCATCTTGACTATCATACCAACCCCCGAAACCCAGCATATACTGCGAGATATGAAGACAGGACAAGAGGAGCAATGTCGCTAGCAATTTATCTGCCAGTCGATCTTCTTCAATGCCACGTTTGAGCAGCAGCACCAAGAAGATGATTCCATGTAGGAATCCGAATAACAAAAGGCTGCTTTCCAGCCCAAAATTAAATAACATGATCCGCAGGTTTGGTACAAAAAAAGGGATTACGGAGGGGTTCTCCCAATTTATCTACGATTTAAGCCTGATTTTGGACTTTTTAAACAGCTAAAAAAAGAAAGGACCAGCCTTGTGCTGATCCTTTTGAATAATTATGGGATACTATTTTGGTTAGTTGAGATGGCCGAGATTGTATCTGTTTGGTCGAGTAGATTCAGGGGGAGTTGCAGGTGGGAAGTCTATCTGACTAACTAGGCACCTGCAACGGCTGGGTGCTACCACTCAGCTAGTTTGCTTGGATACTGATTTTGATTAGATTATTTACTGCTGGATAGCTAAAGCCATCATTTACTTCTATTACATTGCCACCTTCAGCGGGACCGGAATCTCCACCGCCTCTGATAGGCTGGTATTGGCCAGCTCCAGGGTATTCATTCACTTCAGTTCCTGCATCCCAAAGGGCGATATGTGCCGTAATATCACCGTTGATCGGAATACCATTGTTGAATAGTGCGATTCCTTCTTGATCAAAAGCTAAAAAGAGGTCGTTGGTTTCTATTAGCATGGTAGCCAAGTTGAGGTAATCACCTGTCGATCCTTTGAAGCTGAAACTGTAACTCCCACCAGGGCCGATCGGACCAGGACTACCTGCACCGTCAGGGGTATTGAAAATACCTGATTGCGTTACTTTAGTGATAGTACTGAAACTGCTAGCCAATCCACTTGGGTCACCATCTTCTGCTAAGGCTTCCAGGCCATTGCCACTTTCCGCCATACCTTCGGTGAAAATGGGGTTGACACCTGCTTCATGAACGACCCACGCACCAGGTGCATACGGAGAGCTATAGCCTGTTTCCGCGGCCAAATCATTTACATAGTCCGCATTATTGCCATCTTCGGCTACTGCTTCTATTCCGGCATTGGCTGCTTCTCCATCCGTGAAAAGACGAACACCGCTTTGGTGTATAGCCCAAATGCCCGGCGCTAAAGGAGAAGGAATGCTACTGCCAGCAGAAATATTTTCGATAGTAAAAGTAAATAATGTACCTCCGTCGTGCTTAAGTGTCAATCGAATTACTTGCTCATCAGCAGGATAGACATAGCCATCACCTACCGTATTGATTAGACGTACGGTTCCGTTTTCTTCCGCTCCAGTATTGGCGGCTGCTTGACGGGGCGCTTGGTCGGCTCCTACGCCAGGTTCTTGATTGATTTCCGTACCTGCATCCCATAGGTCAACCATAGCAGTAACATCTCCCACTACAGGATTGCCATTGTCATCGTGCAGGAGTAAACCTCTATCTTCAAATCCATAAAATAGGTCATTGGATTGTACGTACATGGTAGCGAAAGACAGGTAACTTCCTTTACCGGCATGAAACTCAACAGATTCTTGATCGCCAGGAGCAAGGAAACCCGTCGAACCGGATTGGGAATACAATCTAGGGGTAAGTACATTCTCAATGGTTACGGTGAAATTAGCTGATTCTTCAGGCGTGACTTCATTATCATCTTTGTCACAAGCGCTTAAAATAAAAACAGCCATCAGTGCGAATAAAAGTGATCTCTTTTGCATTTCTTTTTAGTGTTTTGATTTTTTTTGATTGAACTTCATTTTAAATACAGAGACAAAATTAGGGCGGAAAGCAAGGCGGGAAATCACAAAAATGTAACAATAGAATAACAGATGAGCGAATAAAGTCCGTGGGGGGACAATGAAGGTGAAGAACGATATTTTTCCAGAAATTAATTATCTTAGAATAATAACCTGACCCTTTTTTCAAAAGGGTACACAAATTTCGGATTCGTATAAATACTTGGGTTCAGGGGGAAA
>CAJXUM010001111.1 GCA_913060855.1 uncultured Lewinella sp.
CGAGATCAGCCTCGGTCTCGTGGGCTCGGAGATGTGTATAAGAGACAGCGGGTACGATGTTGACACCTGGTATAAAAAGTGCTTTTGAGCACGGAATAGCTGACTTTGCGAATGAAAGTGGTGTCGAAAATGGAGGAGTAGGACAGGATGTAGCCACCGCTAATAGCGTTTCTGCACAGGTATTTCATACTTCCTATGAGAAGCTTAAAGCTAATCCTAAATTGGCAGAAGAGGTATTCGGTCCTTCTAGCCTTATCGTAGATGCGCCTTCAAAAGAGGCTATCTTAGAGACCGCACGAAACCTAGAAGGCCATTTAACGACAACCATACATGGAACGCCTGCGGATTTAGCCGAGTATCAAGAACTTTTTACTATTTTGGAAAGGAAAGTAGGTCGACTAATTATCAACGGATTTCCGACCGGAGTGGAAGTTTGCCATGCGATGGTGCATGGTGGCCCATATCCAGCAACTACTGCTCCTCAGACCACCTCTGTAGGAACCAATGCAATTAAGCGATTTGCTAGACCGGTTTGCTACCAGGACTTCCCTGCAAGTCTTCTCCCCGAAGAACTACAAAATGAGAATTCGCAAGGAATCTGGCGATTGCTTGATGGTACCTTGACCCAGGCAGCTGTGTAGGATATGCCGTTGCCGGTGTTCAGCAAGACTTCAGAAGTTTTCCAGGAAAATGGCCTAGTAAACTTCTGAAGTCAAAGCCTCGACTGGAGTTTGAATGAGAATTATCTTTTGTATCAATACTAGGTAAAACGAAAACCGCTTTATGATGAGGCGTAAGATCTTAGAAAACTTCAAACCAAAGCGTACAATCGCGATTACGCTTTGTATATTCTCTTGCGTATTGATATGGCAATGTGCCTCCAATAGAGAACAAGGGACGAATGGAATGGTGGATTTTAATTTCCATATTCGACCGATTCTATCTGATAAATGCTTCAAATGCCATGGCCCAGATGCCAATAAGCGAGAATCTGATCTGCGATTGGATACAGAAGAAGGAGCTTATTCTGCTTTGAAGGACCAACCTTCCCACTTTGTTATAGTCCCAGGTGAACCTAAGGCTTCCGAAGTTTTTTTGCGGATTATCTCTACGGATAGTAGCATTATGATGCCACCGCCGGAAGCTAATCTCAGTTTGTCCCAAGAAGAAATTGGTCTAATCGAGAAATGGATAGCCCAAGGAGCGGTCTACAAGCCACACTGGGCATTTATCCCACCTGTCGCCACCGATCTACCTAAGGTCAATGATAAAGATTGGCCGAAAAATGAAATAGACTATCTAGTGCTGGCCGAAATGGCTAAGGAGGGATTAAAACCCAATCCAGCCGCTGAGAAACCCTATTTACTCAAGCGATTGGCCTTCGATATAACAGGCCTTCCACCTTCACTTGATTTGCAAGATCGGTTTGAGGCCGATGATAGTCCGGAAGCCTACGAAAAAGCAGTAGATGAATTACTTGCCTCAAAGCACTACGGTGAAAAAATGGCGATTCCCTGGCTAGATGTAGCGCGCTATGCTGATTCACATGGCTACCAAGATGACGGCCTTAGAACCATGTGGCCTTGGCGAGACTGGGTCATTCATGCCTTTAACGAGAATTATCCTTACGATAAATTTTTAACCTGGCAGTTAGCCGGTGATTTATTACCGAATCCGACCAAAGAGATGCTGCTGGCTACTGGCTTCAATCGAAACCATAAGATTACCCAGGAGGGAGGCGTAATAGATGAAGAATATCGAATTGAATATGTTACAGATCGAACCAATACCTTTGGCAAAGCATTCCTAGCACTCACCTTCGAGTGTGCCAAGTGTCATGACCACAAATACGATCCGATTGCACAAAAGGATTATTATAGCGCCTTCGCCTTCTTTAATCAAGTACCAGAGAAAGGACTAGTCGGCACTATTGATGCTTCATTTGCCGATCCACCTAATATGGCGATTAGCGATGAAGATGTAGCTGATATGCTCCATTTTGTCAATAAAAAAGACACGGCTGATGTGGAAGTAATGGTCATGCAGGATTCTTTTAATATGCGTTCTACCCATGTGTTGAACCGAGGGGTGTACGATGCCAAGGGGGATACGGTAGGTGTTGGTTTGCCTGAAGCTGTTATGTCTTTCGATACGACTGTGTACGCACCCAACCGATTGGGTTTGACCGAGTGGTTGCTAGAAGAAGATAATCCGCTAACCGCAAGGGTGTTTGTAAATAGAATTTGGCAGGAAATATTTGGGCGAGGCATTGTAGCCACTTCAGGTGATTTTGGTATGCAGGGAGACCTGCCGAGTAATATTGCGCTCTTAGATTGGCTCGCCTTAATGTTTCAAGAAGAAGGCTGGGATATTAAGAAGTTAGTGAAGACAATTGTGATGTCTGCTACTTATCAGCAATCTGCGGTTGTCAGCAAACGAAAGCTTGAGAAGGATCCTGAGAACATTTATCTCTCTAGGGCACCTCGACTTCGTTTTGATGCAGAGATTATCCGTGATCATGTGTTATCGAGTAGTGGCTTGCTGAATCCTGAAATTGGCGGTCCCAGTGTAAAGCCTTACTCACCCGGAGATATCTGGATCGTGGCTACTTCTGGACGAGGCCTACTGATGAATTATATCCAGGACCATGGTTCGAAGTTGTATCGACGAGGTATGTACGTTTTCATAAAGCGAACCGTACCTCCGCCATCGATGTTGATGTTTGATGCCTCGAATCGGGATCAATGTGAAGTCAAGCGGGCACGTACCAACACCCCTTTACAAGCGTTGGTGATGTTGAACGACCCTCACGTATCAGAAGCATCACGTGTATCAGCTGAGCGTTTGTTACAAGAAGAAATGAGCATCGAGGAGAAAATACAAAAGGCATTTCGTTCGATCATTTGTCGGCGGGCTAGTTCGGAAGAGTTAGCCATCTTAAGTGAGTATTTCCAAGGCGAGGTAGCCTACTTTGCTACTGAACAAGAAGCCGCCAGGCAACTAATCGAAGTGGGAGAAACGCCACATATAGAATGGGAAAATAAAGCAGAATTGGCGGCCTTAATGCAAACCATCCATACGCTGTCTCTTATACACATCTCCGAGCCCCACGAGACCGAG
>CAJXUM010001112.1 GCA_913060855.1 uncultured Lewinella sp.
GCTGAGTCCCGATTCCATTTCTTCAAAGTCTTGCCGAGAGATTTTCTCGGCATCACTCATTTCCTGAAATTGCGCTAAGGCGAAATGGGCCTTCAAGGCTCGAAATTCTCCTGAAGATTCACTCAAGTTACGGTTGCCGATATAGATATCTTTTGAAATAATCACCGTGGGCAACCCCTCCACATAGGAATTTCCAAACTTTTGAATTCTTTGGTTCAAAGGAACTACAGACTGCTGTACCTCCAAATACCCGCTTGGATGCATAACCAGTCCATCAGAAGTGACTTCGTCCTGCGGCTTGAGAAATTCTGCAGTTTCAAAATTAGAGGGAAGCTTGGTAGTCCAATTCTGGGGAGCTTCTAAGGCTTCTTTAGTTTTGCTGAGAATGGAAGATGAAAGTATAGTAGCAGGCTGTGCCAATTTTTTTCTACCCCATTCGGCTCTAAACTTAACCTTCAACTTTAAAAGTAGAATCTTTATTCGTGCATAACCGTTGGCAATCCAAGGAGATGGTCCAATCAAAGTAAAGTGTAAATCTACTCCCATGAGTGACTTCCCCTTGTACCGGACATCCACACTCATACTGATATCCACTTCTAGGTACAACGGATCAAACTGCAATAATGCGTTAAACCCGAGGTGGCCAAGCAATCGTGCACCCTTATAATTAATAGTTAGTCCTGCCCTAAATCCAATTTGGAAGGTATTGGAGGTTATGGCCTGATAAAACTCACAGGTTAGTACTAGAAGCTTACCTTTCCTGATAACAGCTGCCAGTCGAGGTATGGCAGGAAAGCGTTCTGGTCTTTTGTACCTGGGATGATACCCCCCAATGGAGAATAGGAAAGCAGGATTTTTTCCCCAATCCAGTACAAAGGCAAAGCCTCCAGTCAAGGGTACATTGACGATATGGGAATCCCGTAGCCGCCCTTCCACCTGAATGTATTTTGCTGCGAAATTCAGGTCGCCCAATACATCTATGTGTATTTCTATGAGCGGTCCATCTTTTACTGGCAGGTATACCCCGACACTACCCAATAAGATAATTCTTCCCTTGAATGGAATTTCAATCAATACCCCAAGGTCTACCTCGATGATAGAGGGTGTCCCATAACCAATCCTCAAGAAAGGTGCAATGATATAATGCTTTTCTTCGGGTGGAAATACGGCCCGTAGATCACTAATGATCCGATCCGCATTTTCTATCGGATCTGTTGGGAACATAATAGAATTAATTGCTCCAGAGGCAAGACGTTCTCGCAAAACATCCACCTTCATGGTGCGATTAATCCCCAACAGGCCACCTACCCCAACTAGAGTGAAACCAAAGGAAAGTTGTATTGCCGGATTAAACAACACGCTAATATTCACCAGCATGGAAAAGCCTGGTTTATTATTTGGCAGGCGAGTGGTGATCAATGCGATAGCGGTCAATTCTATCGCTTGCAAGTTTAGGGCTAGAATCCCAGCGTATCGATGATTATCTTGATCAAATTCTAGAAAGCCACCGCCGGAGATAGGTGAAGCCTCAACCGCAACGGCCAACTCTTTGGGTGGAACGAAATCTACATTTCCAATATTCAATATGCCTAAATTACCACCATCTTCGAAATCTACCTCACAGGACAATCCAATTTTATCTACTTGTATAAATAGAGGTCCGAGATTGGCATCTAACGAGCACAGTCCTTTTAGATCTATTTCTCCTCCTTTTAAATACACTCCGAATAGAACTGACTTCAGATTAATGAATGCCAGCTTCTTATGAACTGGAATATCAATTTCTAGACCTGCATTTGCACCAAACTGCAACCCGTCCCTAAGGCCCCAGCCAATCGAAAGATCAAAAAACGAAGAAATGGAATCTTCCTTTATAATATTTTTTATAAAGTTATCAGATTGGCCCGTATTTATGTTAAAGGAAATTCCAGTCAGAAGTAGTCCTATGTATACATCAGGAGTCCTTCCAATGGTTATTTGTGATTTTAATCCAACACCATCAACCTCAAAAATTTTGGTTTTTTTTCGTGACTGACTTGGGGGTGAAACCCTACTCTTGATCAGTTCAAAAGAGAACCTTGTATCATCAGGATTTGGAGATGTAACAGGATCAAAAGATTCAATCTTGATGGTTTTATCAAAAAACACCAAGCCAAGCGGAGCATTAAAGTTGATGGATGAAGCCAGATTAAGCATCCATTCATCTCCTATCTTTTTGGTAAAGGTAAGGCTATCCAGGTTTGTGTAAGGGAATAATTTAAGACCAAAGACTTGATCTGTCAGATCAGAATATTCAGAAATTTCGAGTCCAATTTCAGAATATTTATCGTTCAAGCGAAAATTGTATAAGGGGAATCTTAATGATGGGAGAGGTCCCTGGTCCTCTTCCGTTAATCCCGTTCCTTCACTGCTGAAAAATGACTGCCCGAAAGAAACAGTTGTCCCAATATGGCTTAGAAATACATATAGTTTCTCTAGTAATTCTCCTGCAAGAAAATTTTCTCCTCCCCAACCATAATGATCCCTGAACCAAGTTTCCGGAGATTTAATTAGAGTCCCAAGAACTTCTGGGTGGAAGGTCAGAATCTCTTTTTCATTGATGCCTTTTTTCTTCTTAATTAACTGTAGAATATAGGAAAAATAGAAAGCTGTAGGTCTGTGACGATACAGGTAATTTATCCACAGGTAGTCTAGTAACCCTCTTGGTATATTGCTGGGATCAATATCTGGTATATCAATTTCCTTGAGTTGCTGGAATATTTCAAAAGCCCTTTTGATCTTGTTCTCCAATTGAAGAATATCATCCAGCTTTAAATCATCCTTTCCCTCGATTTCACTGATATATTCAATCACTTCTGAAATATCCTTAAATATTTCACTGATGGTATTTAATTGACCCTGCCTCTCTGTTTCTCCCAAATATTTAAATAGCCCAATCTTTATGAAGAGAACCTCCACTTCATATAATTTGTCATCTGATTTAGCGATCTGAATTATGGGCTCAAAAAAATTCAAAGCCTCTTTAAATATTGCTACTATCATAACACATAACGTTATTTAGAAGTACCATTGCTGTCTCTTATACACATCTGACGCTGCCGACGAAGAGGATAGTGTAG
>CAJXUM010001113.1 GCA_913060855.1 uncultured Lewinella sp.
CTATCCTCTTCGTCGGCAGCGTCAGATGTGTATAAGAGACAGCCGCAATCCCATGTGCTTTCGCTCGGCCTTCCGCCCAGGCTCCTTCCCAGATTTTACTCCCTACAATCACTCCATCAGGATTGACCGTATTAACTCGGATTTTATCTTTAGCTAGCTCTGCGGCTAATAATCGGGTCATATGCTGCTGAGCAGCCTTGGCCGTACCATAACCCACATTATTAGGGCCAGCTACCAATCCGTTCTTAGAAGCAATATTAATAATATCGCCTCCCAAACCCTGGCTCTGCATCACTGCTGCTCCTTTCTGTGCCATCAAAAACTGCCCTTTCACCAATACATCTTGCAAAATATTCCAGTCTTTCAGCGTGTGCTCACCCAAAGGCTTGGAGATGGCTAAGCCTGCAGAATGCACCACGATATCCACCCCACCGAAAGCCAGACAAGCTTTTTCGAAAGCGGTTGCCACTTGATCTGCATTGGTTACATCGCAAACGGCATAGGATGCTATATCTCGCTTATAGGTATCATTGGCTTCAATAAGGCTCTTTTCTGAAATATCGGTGAGCACGACATTCGCGCCTTCAGCAGCTAGCTGATCGGCGATGGCCTTGCCTATTCCACCACCCGCTCCTGTGATAATGGCCACACGACGTGACAAGGGCTTCTCTGCAGGTTGGCGCTGTAGTTTGGCTTCTTCCAACAACCAGTATTCAATATTAAAGGCCTCCTGACGAGACAAGGCGGTATATTCTGTAATCGCCTCTGCACCGCGCATGACATTGATCGCATTGATATAAAACTCACTCGCTACTCGTGCCGTTTGCTTATTCTTCGCGAAAGTAAACATCCCTACCCCTGGATATAAAATCACCACCGGGTTTGGATCCCGCATGCCTGGACTGTTTGGGTGTTTACAGCTTTCGTAGTAGCTGGCATAAGCTTCCCGGTATTTGGCAAAAGCCGTATTCAATTGTTCGCTTATCGCTGAAGCATCCGTTAGATCTGCTGCTGGAGCCAAATCAAGTACTAAAGGTTGAATCTTGGTACGTAAGAAGTGATCGGGGCATGAGGTGCCTAAAGGTGCCAATCTGCTCAGGTCATTGCTATTGATAAATTGTAATACCTTTTCATCATCGGTAAAATGACCTATCATTCTTTGCTCACTGGAACAAAGTCCTCGTAGAATAGGCGCTAAGTGTGAAGCTTGTTTTTCTCGGTCTTTCGCTGATAAGGAGGCTATTTTTTGACCGCCAAAAACAGTAGAAGCATCACCTTCTCTTTCTTCAATATATCTAGCGGCTTGCTCAATGACTTCCAAGCTATTGATATAGCATTCATAAGAAGTATCACCCCAGGTAAAAAGGCCGTGCCCTCCTAAGACTATTCCTCTAATTCCCGGGTTATCATTCAAGCATTTTTCCAATTGTAGCCCAAGATCAAAACCTGGTCGCTGCCAAGGTACCCAGCCCATGCTATCTCCCCAAATCTCTTTGGTAATGGCTTCACTATCCTTTGCTGCCGCGATAGAAATCAAAGCATCGGGATGCAAGTGATCAATATGTTTGAAAGGAAGCAAACCATGTAAAGGCGTGTCGATAGAAGGAGCGCGACTATCCAAATCATAAATACAATGGTAAAAAAGGCCTACCATTTCATCTTCATGCTCCAAGCCTCGGTATATGTTTTTCAATGCTCGTAAACGATCTGTATACAAGCCTGCTATACCTGCCCGCTTTAAAGTCCCAATATCTCCACCAGACCCTTTTATCCACATCACTTCGACATCTTCGCCTGTCAAAGGATCTTTTTCGATTGTTTTACAACTCGTATTACCTCCTCCAAAATTCGTGATGCGCAAATCTGCTCCCAAGATATTGGATCGATATATAAATAGGGCTACTTCGTCGCCGGCTAGCGCTGCTGCCTTCGCTTCGTCCCACTGGTATTGTACATGATTGAATGTCCGTAAAGCCATATTGGATCAGTTAATTTTTATTTCTACTAGATGAATTTGTCTGACTACTATTTTAGAAAAGCAGTATATCGATTCAGCCCTTTAAATTTTTTGGCCTATATTTAGCTGATAAGTATAAGTCAAATATACGTAGACTTTATGGCTCAAACAATACACTTTTTGAGCAATCACTTGCACTTTTTGGACCGCTTATGAAAGATTTTTTTAAATATATAACCGTAGGGGAAGAAGATAAAGACTGGGGAATATACCTACAAGTAACCGGACGAGCCAGTATCCCCCCTCATACGATCTATCCCTCGGCAGGGCATCCTACGGGCTACTACTTTACTTGGGAAAATGGAAGAGTACTGCAGGAATTTCAGATCAATTATATTTCAAAAGGTAGTGGTATCTTGGAAAATGACTTTGGGAAATACCAGATCAAAGCGGGGACCATCATCATTACACGGCCAGGCGTATGGCATCGTTATCGACCACAGCAAAAGACAGGATGGGTAGAAAACTATATTGGGTTGGGAGGAGAATTGGCTAGTGTGTTTTTGGATAAATCTATTTTCTCTGCTAATCAGTCCGTGATCTATTGTGGTATCCAGGAAGAATTGATAGATACCTATTTCAAGATTTACGAGCAAATCCGAAAGGAAAAACCGGGTTTCCAGCAGGTTACTTCTGGCTTGATCATCAAGTTACTGGGCCAGGTAGTGGCTTTTACTAAGCAGCGTAATTTCTCAGGGAAACCGATCGAGAAAATCATTCAGGAAGCACGATTGCTAATGCGTGAGAACATCGAAAACAACTTCGATCTTCATCAATTTGCCCAATCGCACCACATTGCTTATTCCTACCTTAGAAAAAACTTTAAAAAATATACGGGCATTTCTCCCCATCAGTACTTTTTAGACCTTAAGCTCATGCGAGCAAAAGAACTTATACTGACCAGCGAGAAAAGTATAAAAGAGATTAGCCATGAACTAGGCTTTGAATCACTCCATTACTTCAGCCGTTTTTTTAAGAAGAAGCTAGGGTTAAATCCTACTGATCTACGAAAACCTAATGCTTTAGGATCATTTAAATAATAAGATAAGTCCTATTTCGCCGGTCCCTTCTTCATGTTCCCATCCGTATCAATCATCAGCG
>CAJXUM010001114.1 GCA_913060855.1 uncultured Lewinella sp.
CGTGGGCTCGGAGATGTGTATAAGAGACAGAGTCTACTTATTTTAGAACAAAAAATTTTACCTAGCCCCTTTGGAGCTTGCTGAATACGGAATTAAAGACTGATAAAGTCGAAAGTCATTTGATACCAGCGATCCAGGTAGTCTCGCGTTCGAGTGACTTTCATTCTAGGAAAGGTACCATATAAGCCAGCGTGAATATATTCTGCTAATGCAATAGGGGAATAGGCGGTCGTTATTTCTCCTGCCTCCTGCCCTTCTTTGATACAAGCGCCAATTACCTCCAGCCATTGAACAAAATTGTCATTAGCCGTTTCCCCTATTTTATCAATATTGCGTCCCACCTCGTTGGATACTGTATTGATGAGGCAACCCCCTGCATACTTATCTTCCTCATTGGCTTCTACCAGCATACGATAGAAAGACTTCAATCGCTCTAAAGGGGTCAAATCCTGATTGGTTAGAAAACTAGTAATGGTTTCTTTGGCATTTTCACCATACTGATTTAGGATCGTCACCGCGAAATCCTCCTTTGAAGAAAAGAAATTATAGAAAGATCCCTTGGGAAGTTTGGCTTCCTTCAGGATTTGATTGATACCCACATTATGGTACCCATTTTTCCTGATGAGTTCCATGCCCGTATTGATGATGTCTTCAACCTTATGTTTATACCCCATTGCAATGTAAAATTAGACCAGTCTGTTTGAATTGTCAAGTTTTTAGAGAGATTTTTTTTAATTTCTTATTCTTAAGGCATCAGAAACCTCAAAGAATTACGCATTGTGCCAAAAAATCCAGTACTTTTTTTTCTGGCATCTCGCAGGGTTTCATATGGTGATTCCCTTTCGTGATGTAGTAATTAAAACTAATAAAGTCTTTGCCGCCCAATTGGTCAGCAAAGACTTTAATACTTTTCCCGGCATTGAAAGTCGTCCGACTCAGTCCATACTTCTTCCCTTCATACATTACCTCAGAATAACCATCTGGAAGCTGTTGGATTTTTTCAAAGATGGACATATCAGGTGTTTTGGTAATTGTGTCCGGCAAAGATAGGGAGAGAAAAGGGGAGTATATTGTCTATCCCCCATCAATGACTGACCGAAATTTCCCGAGGGGCATAAAAAAGCAGCCCGACCACGAGGTGATCGGGCTGCGGCCCCGGTTTTTCAGGGGGCTCCTTTGAAGTTGGATCATTCAGAGGGAGCCTTTACAAGAGGCTGAGACTATCTATACCAAAAAATGTTTCTTTGGTGCCCACCCCTGGGGAGGAGTAGGCACCTGGATCTGTTCCAGCCTTTCGGCTGACTGGGTTACAATTGGGCATTTGGAGGTAGTAAGATATCGAGCATCTGTCTAGCAAATACTCGTCTATATACCTGTGGGTGTAATAAAAAAGGGTCAAACTGTTTATTTTCCTTCTCTGACCACAAAAATGATCAGAGAGTTTCTGTTTTTTGGCGTTTCATTCCCCGAATATTAGGGCCTTCTAGGTGTGGTGAAGGCCCTAACGAAAATCGGTATTTGGGGTGAAAAAGAGTTTGATGAAGAGACGTAATACTAATCTTTGTTTACCGTTAATCATAGTTTATGCCAGGATGTATCCTGATATGGGTTTTGTCTCTTTCATCATTGGATATAATAGGGTTTTAGGGGTTATTTCTAGAGCCTATTGTTAAACAGGCACTTAGTTTTTGTACAGCCAAAGTTCTTTCCATTGGCCATGAATATGTTCGGAGGCTTTCGCCTTGTATAGTCCTTTCAATGCTGAAAGTTTGAATTTCCAGATGCCTTTATGGGCTTGCCCTTGCTCATCATATTTGAAGCCCATAATTGTGAGGTACTCATGGTCTAGCACGGTAAAGGATAAATCCCTAGCGAAAACATGTGCGGGTTGCTCATCGGGCAGAGCCTCGACGGTGACTTGGAAGCTACTGTCTTGCAGACTGATCGCATCCCAGCGCAAACCGGTGCCTTGCGGAAGGGGGGCTTGCACCTTGTCTTTGATCCCCGACATACTGAGGAAGACAATGTCGTCATCGACAATACCTAGGTTTCCGCGATCGACTTTATCTTCCACTACTCCGTTGGAAAGGAAGACTATATCATCATCGACGACGAGGTACTTCTTTTTGTCAGCTAAGCGAATTTTTTTAGGAAGTTGTAGTGGATTTACAGCGGTGAAGTGGATGGTATCCTTAGGTGTCGCTGCATTGCCAATCAGCATATAGTGACCATTTAAGCTTTGGTCGACAGCCACCAGGCTGTTTACTTTTAGGCTAATGCGATCGGCAGGATCTAAGGCTTGTTGTGTGGAAAAAGAACTGCTCCATCCCAAAAGGAATATAAGCAATACTAAGCCAGCTCCACTGGCTGCTGATAGCCAGTTTTGTTTAGTTTTCATGGTTTTCTTTTTAGCTGTAAAAAGAATTGGGTATCTGACTCCAAAGAATCAAATCAGCAAGGTATTGAGGTGTAAGTTGAGTGGCTATTATCTTCCGGTGCAATTAAAAGGCTAGTCGTGTGTTTTGACATCTATCCTCGACTAGTAAAGGATAGACTGCAACTGAAAATCAGGGTAGATTTAGTTTTACGTTTATTGGATTATAACTTGAAGTGAGTAAGTAGGAATAATGGGTTTAGTTTTTATGTCTAACTGTAGTCTTATCTAGTATGTTTATTTCCTAAGTATGATACAAATGTATTGTTTATATTTTGAATATCAAAAAATATATTTCAGTTTTTTTATTTCTAATTTTTATTTATCAACCTTTTCTAGGAATTGATACTTATTGTTTATTGTTTTATTTTATTGATTTATAATTGTTTATGATTTATTTATTTTCGTATCGTGCTTCAACTTGTGCATATTTAAATTATTAATTTTATTTCTAATTTTGGTTTTTATGAAAAAAAATAACAAAATTTGTGATTCTAAATACATAATGTGTATTTTAAGACCGATATAGAAAAACATTGAAGGTCTTGGGGAGTCCCGAGCTTTTAAGTGCCCAGTATCAGTATTAACAGCAATTGTTCATCGGAAGTAGCAGCCCAATTCAATGAAGTGAGGCTGTCTCTTATACACATCTCCGAGCCCACGAGACCGAGGCTGATCTCG
>CAJXUM010001115.1 GCA_913060855.1 uncultured Lewinella sp.
ACACTATCCTCTTCGTCGGCAGCGTCAGATGTGTATAAGAGACAGATATAAGGCATGCGCATTATTGTAAATTTGGATGTTATGATGGCCAAGCGGAAGATTCGTTCCAAGGAATTGGCAGAGAAAATGGGGATTACCGAGGCTAATCTATCCATTCTGAAGACGGGTAAGGCCAAGGCGATTCGCTTTTCAACCTTGGCGCTGATCTGTGAAATTTTGGACTGTCAACCCGGAGATATTTTGGCTTATGAAACCGAAGCGGAGGAAGTCTAATCGATACCCATTGTTATCCACCTACTACTAGACATTGAGAAGACAGAAGCGACCTGCCTGGCTGCAAAGACAGGGAAAAGAGACTGCTGAGGCACACCTTGTGCCCTATACCTAGCCGATCTCTCCTCTGTCATCTGACCTCTGACTTCTCTAGGTTCAGTAGTAGGGTTACCCACCGGTCAAGTGCTGCAAGATTACTTTGGATTCTTTATGATAAGGATGGGTGGGTTGGTCAATCATTTCTTGAAACAAGGGTTTGGCTTGATCAAGGTCGACCAATTTAAGGTAGGCTAGTGCTAAGTACCAAGTGGAAGAGCGGCCAAAATCGGAGTCTTGTCCCGCCAGGTTTTTCAGTAGCGGGATGGCTGCTTCCGCCTTGCCTTCCGCGAGTAAATCATTGGCCTCGTAAAAATCAATAGCTATCTGTTCTGCTGCTAGGTCCGTACTTGTAGGGGGCAAACCACTACTGTAAGATACTGCGGTGGTGTCTATTGGGATTCCTTCCTGGATTTCACCTCTTTCCTGCTTCTCGAGTAGATTAGGGGCAGGTTCAAAGTATTCCGCAAATAAATCTCCTGGGGAGGGGGCAAATTTGGGTAATCCCACAAAAATAATAATCAGCACAATCGCTGCCGCTGCCGCTGCCGCTGCGGCTCCCAATCCATATAGCAAGCGAATTTTTCCGCTTTTCTGTTTTTTCTTTCTTTCCAATTCTTTGAACGCTGCCTGCAAACGATCTCGTTCATTCGCTTTTAAGGCAGCCTTGAGGTCTTTCGCATCGAAAGACGAATTTTGGTCCTTGGCCATATCCGATTTTTTTTGGTTCTCTGAGGACTACAATTTCCTGAGAAGGTATATTTTCAGCCAGCGCACTTTTATACTTTATACCTTTTGGTGTGTAAAGGTAAACATTAATTCGCTTCGTTTTTGAGAGCTAGAGCCTACTGCTGTACAACTTTTAGCCCAAAGCTTTCCTGTTTTTCTTCCCTCGCCAAGTTTTTTTCATAAAAAAGAACTTTGATGTTTACCTTTTTTCAAGCAGGGGTAATAAGCAATAAGATTAATCACCAAATTCCATCTTATAATGAAAATGAAAACACTTCTCATTCTATTACTTGCATTATGTACTTGTACCATGGGCTTTTCACAAACAAGAGCTGAAAAGCGAGCCAAAAATAGGGCGAATCAAAATGTCGACCGAAAAATTGATCAGTCGGTCGATAAGGCATTCAATAAGATTGAAGGCTTGTTTAAGAAGAAAAAGAAAAAGAAAAAAGAGGAAACCAAGACGACGGATACTAAAACCAGCGAGGACCAAACTGATGAGCAAAAAGAGGCTGAGGCAGAAGTGCAAAGCCAAGAAATGGTCAGCAATATCCTCAAACGAATGGGAGGCAATAATGAGCCTTGGGAGCCGATCAAAAACGAGTACTTATTTAGCTTTGACGCAGATGTCACCATTACTGATAAAAAAAATAAGGTAGAAAAGTCGCACATCCAATATGTGTTTGATACTTGGCATACTGGTATGATCTATACCTTGGAAGATGGAAACGTGGTGCAAATGGTGATGGATAACCAGGAAGGCTCCATTACTATGGTGATGGATGAGGATGGCAAAAAACAAGGGGTGAAAATGCGCCAGCCGAATGTGAAATATGATGAGTCAGATTTTGACCATCCCGATGCGGATGAAATTACTATGAAAAAGACGGGCCGTACCAAGACAACAGAAGGGGGGTATTTCGCCCACGAATATGAAATGACTTCACCAGATGGTACCGGTACGGTATGGGTCACCAAAGATATCCCTATGGACCTGATGTTTGCTATGCAGAGTGCACTTGCTCGATCCAGCAAAGGGAATCAAAAGAAACGCCAGCAAACACCTACTTTCAATAATTTTGGGGTAGAAGGGTTTCCGGTTGAAAACCATTTTGTCAATAAAGACGGAAAAGAGAAGGTCGATATGGTGATGAAAAACATCAAAATGGGGGATAAAATTGACAAAACAGCACTAGATACCAAAGGAATAAAAGTGATGGATATGGGCTTCTAATGGAAGCTGTCCATTCGACCATCCCTTCAGGAGTTGGCCTAGCTGACTCCTGAAGTTGACCACTTCATAGTGAGTAGCTTTCAACGATAAAGCAGACCTAAGCTTAGAATACCTGTAACACTAAGGCTTCCTACTATCAAGTTTTTTTCCCATAGGATAGCTCCACAAATAGCTCGAATCCGGGTACCCATGTCTTCCTCTCCAAAGACACCTGGGATAATAGAAGCAGCTACCATATATAGGACTGTACCTAGCGCCCAGGAGATCAATGCGATAACCAATAGCACGCTTATTTTCTCGGATAATCGACCAGTAATTATGGATCCTTTCTGCTTGGTGAAGTGAAGAACGGCACTAAATGCCACGGGTAAGAATAAACCCAAGGCCAAGTAGAGACTACCGTTGAGACTCGCAATATCTGTAGCGTGATCTTTGAGCATCAGCCCGCCTGAAATAACACCAAGCAAGGCACCTATACTAGCGAGTAGACTGCCTATTTTTAGCCCTTCCCTTAAGGAAAGTTCTTTATAAACGATTCCTTCTGGCATCTTATCGGTGATTTAACTTTCTTGTTTTTCTGGGGATTGGAGCAAGCGCTTTAGTCCTGCCTGTGCTTTTTTCATCCGTTCATTGAGAGGTTTCTACCTCTAAGCGTTTAAATAAGCAAGTTGTAAAATCGCCTTAGGGCGATAATCGACAAAGATTAGGTGCGTTGTATCGGGAGAAATGACCTGTCTCTTATACACATCTGACGCTGCCGACGAAGAGGATAGTGTAG
>CAJXUM010001116.1 GCA_913060855.1 uncultured Lewinella sp.
CTATCCTCTTCGTCGGCAGCGTCAGATGTGTATAAGAGACAGGACTATGGACGATCGACTTTCAACCGCCAACCCTCTCGCCCTACACATACCGCTCCCGCCGCTGCAAATTCAACAATGCGGTCAAAATAAAAATAATACTACCTATGCAGAGGAATACCCGGTTTTTCCAGACGATCTGCTGCCAAGCCAATTGACTAAAGCCCCTCGGCAGGTCATAAGGATTGAGGAAAATATCCCAAAATGTATCTTCTAGAATTTCGCTGAATATACTAAGCCCCAAGCCCATTAGCACCATCACCACGGCAGTCGCATTCCCATTTTTTAGCCGGGTAGAAATCAGAAAGGCAAGACTGCCCAGAAAGCAAATCGGAAATAATAATTGCCCCGCTAAATGTACCGGAGAGATCGGGTAGAGGAGCCAGGAGCCAAAGGCAGCAAATAGGATCAACAAGACGAATATTTGTGCGAAAATCAGTACCAAGCGTACCAGCCACACCTTATAGCGATAATCCGGTATACCAAAGAGGATTTCCAGCATTCCCGCATCATCATCGCGTTGAAGACCAAAAACCATTGGGTAGAAAATCAATAAAATGGCCGGAAAAAAAGTGAGTTCGTACATCAGGCCGATATTGATTTCCTCATTGTCCATAACATTGACCACCATAAAGAAAATATAGAAAGCTAAGGCGGCCAAGAAAAACCAAATGAAACGCCCGGCGAAGATGATCTTCAGGTTGTATCTTATAACTTTCCAGCTGAGTAGTATTGCATTCAACATCAGTTCTGAATATTTTTCAACAAACACAAATAGGCGTCTTCCAAGACCGGTTCGGCCGGTACGGCGGCGGGAACTGGTTGCTCGTTGGCTATGCAGCGAACCCGGATGTTATCTCCCTCGCGCATATGGTTCACCACGACTTGTCCATCGTCGGCTTCGCCAAAATCAGCAGCAGGGATCACGTATTCCCAAACCAGACCTTCGGCCAATTGGAGCATATCCTGCGGAGAGCCTTGGTATTTGACTGTACCTTTATTAATCACCGCCAATTGATTACAAGAGCTAGCGATATCTTCGATAATATGGGTGGAAAAGAGTACAATCCTTTCGCGACTCAACTGCACCAATAGATTCCGGAAGCGGATTCGTTCACGTGGATCGAGGCCTGCGGTAGGTTCATCCACAATTAGTATACGGGGTAGATGGAGGAGGATTTGAGCAATACCAATTCGTTGCTTCATTCCTCCTGAGAAAGAGCCGATTTTTTCATCCTTACGGTCCAACATATTAACGGCACCCAAAACATATTCGAGCCGTTCATTTCTCGCTTTATTGTCATATATCCCTTTGAGTATCGCCTGGTAATCGAGGTAGGCCCAAGCCGACATATGTTCATAACTACCAAAGGCCTGCGGCAAATAGCCAATTAGTCCCTGTAGCTCCTCTCTTTTTTCCTGTGTGTCGATACCATTGATCCAAATCTTCCCATAACTCTGGGTGAATATACCACTGATGATACGCATCAGGGTAGACTTACCCGCACCATTGGGGCCAAGAAGACCATACATTCCCGTTCCGATTTCCAAGGAAATACCATTCAAGGCTTTGAATGGAACCTGTCGCTTACCAATCCAAGGTATATTCGCAATGAGGCGATAGTAAAAACGTCTGAGCCGTCCCTTCAAGCGCTCGATATTGACCTTTTGGCGGTGCAAGTAATTGGAAGAGGTATAAATGATCAAAAATAGGTACCAAAGAACACCGACGAAGACCGCAAATCCCCATTCTTCCCATCGCTGATTGAGCTGACTCTGCAAAATAAAAGGTGTCACCCAGAACAAGACTTTACCGATAAAGGACAAGACTTTTTTCCAACGTTTTCGCTTACCCAAAGCCAGGACTCGACCTACCGGTGCGGCCATTTCCAATAAAAGAAGGTATACGCCGACGGCCATGATCGTCATCCAAAAACCGGAACTGAGGTAAGAAAAAGTAAACCAACTTAGGAATACCAGCAAAGGAATTTGCCAGATAAAGTCTCTGAAAACCGCCCCCCATCTGATACCTTTTTCTCCCGCCTTGTAATAGTAAGCGAGCGCTTCACTACCCGACAATTCTCGAGAGAAACGTCCAGGTCGATTGTATATTTTTACTAGGTTTTGTACCTTGATGTGTAACGCTTCATCCATCGGAATCAACTCCGCCTGCGCTCGTTTTAAGCTACTTTGGATAAAGTAAGTAATCCCCGGAATCAGGAATAATAGTAAGAGCCAATCAGCCAGTTGCCAGAGCAAGGAGTCTACCCGGAAATAGACGAAAATGGCCCCACCAAAAAACAAACTCAGGTTGAGTAACCTGACAGGCCAAACTAAAGCCCTGAACCAATTAATGGTATTTTCTAAGCCGAGGTATACGGTAGGAATCAGGATTAGGGTTAACACTGTTCCTAATGCTAGCCCGCCAATGACGGTAATAGCGAAAGGCGCACCAATCAAGCTCACATATTCTGCTGTTCCTAGCGCCAAGGGGAACATCGCGGCAATCGTGGTAATGGCTGTGATGAGAATGGGCCTAAGCCGATGCAGCCCTGCCGTCATCAAGGCGCGTGATTTCCTGAATCCTTGCCGACGCAAGGCGTTCACATAATCGATCATGATAATCCCATTGTTGACGATTACGCCCAATAGGATCAAAAAGCCCGTCAATGTATTGGCACTGAATAAGCTATTGCCCGTCAGGGCGAGTCCTAGCAGGGCGCCCGTGGCAGCTAAGGGCACGGAAAACATCAGGACAAAAGGAGCTGACAGCGATTCGAAAACAGCAGCCAAAATCATGAAGATCAGTAGAATGGCAGCGCCAGCCAGCACTTTGAAATCTTTGAGCTGGTCTTGGGCGGCAATGATCTCGATGGCGATACCCGGCGGTACCGGATAATTGGCAATCAGCGCCTCTATACTCTGCTGATGCGCTTCCAGTATTTCTTTCGATTGCATCGCCTGTTGGGAGCGGCGATATATAATTTCTATTTGTTTTTGTTGGTTGATGCGACGAATATCCTGTCTCTTATACACATCTGACGCTGCCGACGAAGAGGATAGTGTAGA
>CAJXUM010001117.1 GCA_913060855.1 uncultured Lewinella sp.
TACACTATCCTCTTCGTCGGCAGCGTCAGATGTGTATAAGAGACAGGAATAGGTGACATCTTTGTTGCCAGGGTGGCCGGAAACTTTGTCAATGAAGATATTTTGGGTAGCATGGAATTTGCTTGTAAAGTATCTGGGTCGAAATTGATCCTAGTCATGGGACACGAGCACTGTGGGGCTATTAAAGCGGCAATAGGAAAAGTGGAACTGGGTAATATTACCCCGATGTTGACGAAGATTCAGCCGGCTGTCGAATTGGTGAATGATTATACAGGAGAAAAGAGTGCTGATGATCCCGAATTCGTGCATATGGTGTGCGAGAGTAATGTGAAAAATACCATCAATGAAATCAGAAAACAAAGCCCCATCCTGAAAGAGATGGAAGAGAAAGGAGAAATAAAAATTGTGGGGGCTGTTTATGATATGGATTTGGGTAAAGTCACCTTCCTGAAAGAGTAGATTTATGTAGTTAACAATTGGGTATGGGGGCCGCGTTCGTTCCGCGCGGCCCCCATACTTTTTTATGCAAAGCATTATTCTTCCACTTCCTTCCTCGTTTTTGTACGCTCAGCCAACTTACGCTGCCAGTCTACAAAGAAAGCCTCTCTGGCTATCAAATCCACCGAGCTAATTTCAAACCCAATTACCTTATTTAGACTGGGGAAACTCAGTCGCTCTTTGGTAATCGACATCGTCAGTATCAGGTTTAGGTAATTCAAAACCAGAATGATTCTGGTCAAAGGATCAGCTGAGGTGATGGTGAATCCTAGTTTTTGTGCTCGCCGCTCACTTAGAAAATAAGTAGAACCCACGATGAGACAAGGTTTTTCTTTTTTGAGGGCTTGAATAAAAGCAATGAATCCATCGATGATCCAAATCAATGTTTGTGTTTGATTACTCAGGTGGGGCTGCTTATCCGGTAAGCAAAAAAGCTGATCAAATAAGGTCGTAGTATGAATATGGTATTTGCCCTGGTGACGCTGGGCCAATAGCATAGGAGAGTAGTGAATGATTGTTCCGCGAAGGTGACCAAATGGGATATCCAGTAGTTGTGCAAAGACGAAATAGAGCGGGATCAATAGGAATAACAACCACACTTGCTGTGCATACATACTGATGAAGATGCTACTCAAAATAAGTACCGCTCCAAAGATGACTCCAAAGGTAGAAACCCACCATTGCGTACGTCTTGGTAGATCGAAAAATCGATGTGTCATTAGCGTTTTTTAGCAAAGAGCCAAGGCAATAACTCCGCCTCTTCGTAGGCCTTTTCCCAGCTATTGTGGTTGATACCTACATACTCCGTATACTTTACGTCCGCCCCGAGCGATTTCAATTTTTCATTCATAGTCCGAGAGTTTTTTACTTCTACGACACCATCTACGTCGCCATGGAATATCCAAAAAGGTATCTTGGCGTGTTTCTTCTTATACGCATCAACATCTGCACCACCACAAACGGCTGCTGCTGCTGCGAACAACCTTGGTTTGCGATACACGGCTTCAAACGTCCCCATTCCTCCCATAGACAATCCCGTAATGTAGACGCGTTTTTTATCGACTGACTTGGTTTTAATAATCGACCGAGTCAGTTGAATGGCCAAGTCCAATCCTTTAGTGATGGGATAGTCATAATTGAAATCGAAATCAATCGGATACTTCGTGCGTTCAAATTTTGCAGAAGCCCAGTAGCTATCGGCAGGGCATTGCGGAGCAATCACAATACAGGGGAAATTCGCTCGATTTTCTGCCTTGAGAAAGGCTTTCACCCCGTGCACTAACTGCTTTTCATTGTCATCACCTCTTTCCCCAGCGCCATGTAAGAAAAGGACTAAAGGGTATTTTGTATTGGGGTCATAGTTTTCTGGTAATAGCATTCGATACGGGATAACCTCTCCCTTTTTACCCGTGAAAACTTCTTTAGTAAGAAGCGTGAAATCTTGAGCCGATAGGGACAAACTAAACAACAGGCCTAAACAGCAACTGACTATTCTCATTATCTACTTGAATTTTTTAAAGTGAGTTAAGAGTTGCTCCATGGGACTTCAGAAGTTTTCCCAAGGAATGGCTTGGCTAACTTCTGAAGTCTTGCACAGCATCTTAACGCTAAAATTAAGGATAGCTATTGGAAATCAAAACTTTCAGCTAAATCCTTGACTCAAAAACAGCCCGATAACTTTTCACTTTTGGTCAAGCACTTTCAGCATGGTAATAGCCGTGCCTGCTACTTGGGTAATTTGATAACGGAGCTTTTTATACAACCCAAAGGCAACAACATTTCTTTGATCCACACTTAAACTCAGACTGGATACTTCCGCTGTAATGAGTTTTTCTTCCAGCGCTATCAGCAGTTGAGTACCGAGGCCTTTACCCCTGGCTGATGGAATGAGTGCAATATTGAGTTCAGGAGTTTCCTCATTGACAAACCCATACCCCTCATCCGGTGGCCGATGAAGCCGACACCAACTAACACCCACCACTTTATCGGCCTGAAAGGCGATAAACCCATAATCTCCTTCCTTGCCCCAATCTTTGTAATACTTTAGGATGTCTGGCCGCTCAAGTATGGAGAGTGGGAAAGGGGGCTCACCTTCCGGTACATAAAAGGCTAGATAGAGCATTGGTTTGAGTAGATGAGCATTGGCCTTAGATACGGGTAAGATTGTAATAGGCGGCATCGATTTTATTTAGAGATGAAGCTTGAAGGGAAAAATGGTTCCGAGCTTCTAGGTCTTTCAAATTATAATCTTTTTTTACTTTAAACCACTTCAGTAACATAATATGGCCGAATAGCGTTCCTTCGCAGATTTTATCAGCCAATACTGATGAAAAACAGAATCCTCTTGTGGTGAAAAATAGATTCTCCAAAACTAGGGGAGATCGATGTTAAAGCATTCAATCGTTAATAACCAAGCTTTATACAACCAAATCCATTTTCCCTCTGTTTAGTTCATATAAGAATGATAACTGCTGCTTGGCAGTGTCATTATCTGCTCGTTCCTTCAGCCTGATGGCTATCCTATTATGAATCTACAACTACATAACAATACAAACTCTGTCTCTTATACACATCTCCGAGCCCACGAGACCGAGGCTGATCTCG
>CAJXUM010001118.1 GCA_913060855.1 uncultured Lewinella sp.
GATCTACACTATCCTCTTCGTCGGCAGCGTCAGATGTGTATAAGAGACAGTACCCCAACTGTCCAAGGATAGTCAACACCAGCTTTTGATTGATCGGATGATCTTCTACCAAGAGTATTTGTAATGGAAGCCTTGAGGCCAGCAGCTCCGAAGTATTGGTAATAAGTTCTTCCACTTTTGGTACGGGAATGCTTTCCAATGGGCTTACTTTAAATGGAACGCTAAAGAAGAAAGCAGAGCCTTTTCCCTCCTCACTTTTCAAGCCAATTTTGCCCCCCATCAGGTGCACCAATTGGCGCGATATCGCCAGCCCTAGCCCAGTCCCCCCAAATCGTCGAGAGATGGACGTATCTGCCTGTGAAAAGGGTTTGAATAGATGTTTTTGAATATCCCTGGGAATTCCCATTCCCGTATCATTCACGCTGAAATGAAGCCGCGTTTTATCAGCGGTTAGCTTTTCATGCCGCAAGCTCAATACGACTTTGCCCGCTGTGGTAAATTTAATGGCATTCCCCAAAAGGTTATACAAGACCTGCCTGATACGCTGTACATCTCCTTCCAACACAGCCGGAAGGTCCGCTGTTACTTCTACTTCAAATTCTAGTCCTTTTTCCTTGGCTCTTGGGGCCAGTAATTGGGTTGTGCCTTGCATCAACTCTTGCGGAGAAAACGGATTGATATCCAAATCCATCCTTCCCGCTTCAATTTTAGATAGGTCCAATATATCATCGATGATAGAAAGAAGGCTATTTCCACTGCTTTGCACCGTATCTAGGTACTGCTTTTGCTGTGTATCCAAAGAAGTTTTGGCGAGTAGATTCGTCATTCCCATAACCCCATTCATCGGGGTTCTAATCTCGTGACTAACCGTTGCTAAGAACTCCGTTTTGGCACGGTTGGCTGCATCAGCAGCTTGCGCTAGCCGTTGGTAATTGCGCGCAAATCGACTAGACACATGTAACGTTTGAAAAAACAGGAAGGACATATAGCCGATCAAAATCAGCACCAAATTGGTATCCCACCATCCCCTAATATTGGCAATTATCGCTATAGCGTTTAGGGTTAGACAACCAAACCCCAAAGCAAAAAAGAGTACTTTATCTCGGTACTTGCGCAATCCATTCACAATGAAATAGATCGCATAGACTACGCTAGAAAAAAATATCAGGTGAAAAAATGGTAGGGAATAAGTATAAATATAAGCAGGTGCGACCAACACTGCCACAATACAGGCTAAGGTGCCATATTGCATCGCTCGTGGAAATTTTATCTCGATAATCTCAGTGAAACTACGATAGGTGAATTCCCAAAAAAAAGCAAAGCTAGCATACAAAGAAAGGTATTCCAGTTTTGCAGCTAAACCAAACGATAGATCAGGGAATAGTGCATGGATTTGGTAGTCTTCGGAGCCAATCATTCGATAGCCATGACAAAGGCAGAAAAAGGCAAAAGCCAATAAGGCCCCATCTTGTTGTCCGAATAGATAAAAACCCAACACAAAGAGTCCGCACATGACAAAGCTCCCGAAGAGTCCGTAAGCCAAATAGTTGATCTTATCGGTATAGGCTTTGATTATCGTTGCCCCTCCAAAACGAATAGATTCACCCGGGCCGCCTGTTCGATGATGGAAATTGGCAATTTGTAATACCAATTCATATCGGCTACTTTTTTCTTTAATTTCCTTGCTGATAGGCAACCAATAAGGTTGAGTCTCCTCTCGGTTTTTTCCCACTACTCCATTTTCGGTAAAAAGCGTGCCATTCACATATAATCGATAGGCCGTATAAAAATCGGGAACAGAAAGCCCCATAGCCACTTGATCATCGGATAGGTGGATGGTTAATCTATACGTGGCGTAGCCAAATGCAGGTTCAAAAAAGCCTTTATTATTTATTTCGTTCCAGGTTTGCGGAAATTTAGTGTAGGAAGGTGAGAGATCGATAATATTTTCAGGAGATAAAAGCGCATTGGGATAGTATTCCCATTCCCCATCTAGTTTTACAAATTTAGTAGCTAGTGGGGCACTTTCATAATGTACTTTGCCCTGAACAATTAGGTTGGCGCCTGCTTGTGCGGTCAATTGACCCGTCCCTAAAACACCAAGACTAGATAGCCCACACCATGCTATCCACCAAAATATAGAACCATATATTTGCTGGGTTATCTTCACTATCTCGCTTTAGTAAAGCCAAAAGAATTTAAAAATTGTAACTGGGCAATAGTACTACACCTTGAACTGTTGGTCATTTCAGCCAATTCAGTCGGGGTATAGTTTAAAGGATAGGTTCTTTTAGTACGAGCAAAATCAAGTCCAAGGTTCCATCTAAGTAGGAAGTCAGAAATACGATTCTGCGAAGGATTATTTGTTATTATTGGGTGTACGTTGATCGAAGGAAAAATGTTGCCCAACAATAAAAATCCTACCTAAATTCTTTCATAATGCGTTATGGTTCTCTGACAATTTTTGTGCTTTTGAGTCAGCGCCTTAGGTAAAAATTCCGCTTCCTTTGGGCGCAATCCTTTCACCTAAATCACTGACCACAAAAATTGTCAGAGAAGGGGATAAATTAGCCTTTATGAACAAAAGCACTAATAAAACGTATCAGGTATTCGGTACGCTGCCGAAGCCATCGAATTTTATCAAACACTAAAAATGTACTCATGTCAGGAGGAATAAGCTCACCCGGTTCACGTCTGAATGTTACCCGCTTAATTGTGGTCATTCTCATTCTGAGTTTCGTGGCACTAGTTTGGTATAAATACAAAGATGTGGCGGTGAATACGCCCGGTTATACCAATATTCCAGTTGAATTTGAGGTTAAATACCTTCCCGCCGACTTCAAAGTAAACATCAATCCGGATGATGCCTTGGCCATTCTTACCAACCCCAGGCGATATAAAAGAGAATTTAATGAACTGGTATATGACCTCAATACTTCCATCCTGAATCATGTCAGTAATAGAATGGGCTTGAGTCAAACCCAAAAGGGGCTGGCGATCCAGGAATATGAAAAGCAGCATGCCTTCATGCGAGATATGTACTATAACTGTCTCTTATACACATCTGACGCTGCCGACGAAGAGGATAGTGTAGAT
>CAJXUM010001119.1 GCA_913060855.1 uncultured Lewinella sp.
ATCCTCTTCGTCGGCAGCGTCAGATGTGTATAAGAGACAGATCTAGCACCTGAGCCGTACTGGCCGGGCTATCAAGAATGAGCGAACCATTGCTTAAAGTAAAGTTTTTAGAGGACAACAGGACAGTTCCACTTGAAGTCAAACTATGGCCGCCGTACTCAAAGGTGATCTTTTTGCTATTTATTCCTACGATACCTGCTACCGAATAATCGGCATCCATGGTAACGGTATGCTCATCCCCAGAAAAGGAGTTATCATCAAAGATGAGCTTGTAGGAAGGGCCTGGCGTAACACTGGCAGGCTGTCCGCCAGAGTTCAGTGACCAATGATTTTGATCTGACCAGTTTCCATCACCTCCAATCCAATACAGACTGGTAATACCCGGGTCTTCAGAAGTGTATCTTAATACCAGGCTAAAATCTTGTTTGCCACTTTGCAAACTCCCCTTATGCGTTACCCGAAGGAAATAACGACGAGGCTGAGGGTTATTGAATTCTATCTTTTCTACGTTATCTCTGAAATTATCGCCCGTTGAAGCGGCTTTTCCCGGAATGATTGGGTCTAGAATCCAAGGGGAAACCTCATTACCCAATTCATCAACGATGCGCATATCCAAATCATTGACCAACATTAAATCGGAAGGATCAAGAGAGGCTGCGACCGGAGAGCCAGCAGGGTCAGTCCAAGCGATTGTAGCTGTTATCTTTTTACCAGCGACAGGATTGAGTTCCATCTCAAAAGTCTGTTGGTCTTGCAAGGTCTCTTCCAGAATAAAAGAGTTGATGTTGTCCCGAGCGATAATATGATCAACGGCATCTTCTACATTGATCATACCCCAGCCAAAGGAGTAATCGGGGCCAGGATTGTTACCCGCCTCCATCGCCGTCTGGATCATCAAAGCTTTGAGGCTAGCTGACTTGAGATAGGTATTATTGAATTGATTGTAAGCTTCGTTAATAAGCATAGTAGCCCCAAGCGCTCCCGGTGAGGCCATAGAAGTCCCGCTTACGAAGCCGTAGTCTTGATCTCCCTCTTCACATTCTGCACTGTAAATATTGACTCCGGGCATAACGAAATCTGGCTTGATTCGACCATCATCCACTGGCCCCCAGCTACTAAACGAACTCATTACTATTTGTTCAGGTTGGGTATAATCTGAAGATAGTTTGTTAACAGCACCAATTGTAAATATATTCTTTGCTGGTCCAAAACCCGAAATACAGTCGAATGGGCCATCTGGAGGGAAAGAGCCATCCCCAGAATCATTACGATTATTGCCTGCGGATTTAAAAATGCAATAATATGGTGCGGCAAAGGCGATATTATCTACTGTGGCTGACCGGTTCTCATAAAATCCAAAGCGATAATCCTCCTCCGTACTGATGCTAGCATCACCCGTCCAAGTGCCACCTTCCCATCCTCCACTCCCAAAGAAATAAGAGTGGTTTGAAGCCAACAAATCTTCATTTAAAGCCTCATTGATCATTTCCTGTAGATCATTATTCCACGAATAGGCTTTGCCAGAAGCTTCAGGGAGGAACCCTTTTGCATCGGGATCTACGCCACCGGAAATAATGGTTCCGATTGTATGACAGGCGTGATCATCAATGTCTGATCCACCGCTCACCAATAATCGGTTTTGATATTCTACGTGAGTGCGTAATGCAGTACCAGCATCCCAAACAGCTATTCGCAAACCTGCTCCCGTGATATCCAAACCAAATCTACCACCTGCTCTGACTTCATCGGCGTTGACTGATGAGACTGAACCATCATTTAGAGTAGATGCTAGAACAGGTCGATTATTTTTGACATCATAAATCATATAGGTATTACCATCTTCCTTAAAAGTGAGACTTTCTTTGGGATGTTTTTTGAGGTAGTCGCTGACTCGTTTATTACGAGCTTCATCTTTTTGCTTGACTTCAGCTAGAAGGGCTTTGAGTGCGGCTTCATCCTTTTCGTAATGAAATTTTTGGGCCAATAGCGGTGAGAAACCTATCATTAACAATAGAGAGCAGAGGAAGAGTTTATTTTTCATATTAATCGCATTATACTTATACTAAGGAAATCATGCTAAAAGTAGGGGTTTTACTACTCATAATCAGCATTATTAATGGCAAAATCTGTGTATTTCACGACCTTATCTTGTATCGGGTTTAGGGGACCTTTCAAAGACTGGACAAAATCGGAAACATAAAATCGGAAGTTGGAAACGTTAGGCCGAGCAGGCTTGGATAAGCCCGCTTTCAGGCTTCCTGCTATTCTATTTTCTCGAGGGCTTCCTTTACGTAAAGAGCCCCATCCGATAGTCGAATGGAGCTCTTTATTTCGTTATAAACTAGGCACGTAACTCCTATTTAGGCGTCAAAACCGATGTCCAGTTTTCACCATAAACACTTCCTACTACAGAGAAGGTAATTACACCATTCTCTAATGTATTTGGACGTGCTGGATCAGCGTTTAATTCTTGCCAAGGATCACTTACGCCTGGCGTAGTGATTGTACCGCAAACATCTTGGATTTTGCCTGTTACAGCACCCGTGCCATAGTTGGCATTGTAAGGATTTGGCTCCGCGTACAAACCACCATCAAAACCTACCAAAGTATAAACTCCACCACCATCATCTACCAACTCCACATCTTGTGTATTGGTATCGAAAGCAGGTAGGAAGTCATGGCTGAAATAAGTGGTTACCATGGTATAGGCTCCTCCCAAAGTAGATTCGCAAAGCACCTGCATTACGTGAGAAGCCGTAGCATAATTTGGATTAACAGAGATATCACCACCCGTTAAATTGATGACCAAAGTAGGTGTTTCACCTGGATTGATGTTGTCATCTAAAATAGTGATCGGCAATTCAGCTGTACTTGAGTTCGCTTGAATGGTACCTGAAGTTGCATCCAAAGAGTAGTGTAGGTTTTCGATAGCTGTACTGCTAGGATCTACTGAAAATGTGAAGTTGATCGGGCTAGCAGAATGGGCTGCACCTAGATTAACGATAAAGCCACTAGGAACGCCTTGACCATCATTTACCCGAAGGTAAGAGTAGGTTCTGTCTCTTATACACATCTCCGAGCCCACGAGACCGAG
>CAJXUM010001120.1 GCA_913060855.1 uncultured Lewinella sp.
GAGATCTCCACTATCCTCTTCGTCGGCAGCGTCAGATGTGTATAAGAGACAGATCTAGAAGGTGTCTATGACTACAATTCCTACCAGTATCCAAGTCGAAATAGGAATTCGGACGCCCGCCTTAGGTTTTTAATTGGATTTCAATTATGAATCAGATTTTGGGTAATGCATCAAATGTAAATTAATTTTCTTCACCCATAATTTTAGCAGTTAGGACAATTAGCCACTGTTTCCATAGTTTGTTCAACATAAAATAGTGACTCATGCAGATTGCCGATCTATTTTTATCCCAGTTTTACATTAGACCCACCGCCAAATATTAGGCCATGCAAGATTTACTTTTGCCTATCAGCTATCGAATTCGTTCTAAAATATTTTCCCCGTTTCACCTGTACAATCCCGCCACCCATCAAAAAATAATTTAGGTTCACCCATCAAAAATGTCGGGTTCTCAAAACGAACTTCAGTGGCCACTTCATCATAAGTCTTAAACAAAAACCATTTGCCAATCCCCTGAATATTTTCCCTCATCTTTTTCATGACGGCTTCCATTGTCGCTGGGTTTTTATATATGAAGAGTGTACGATGAGCCTTATCATGTCCATAGATTTCCGAAGGGCTTTTCATATTCAAGGCTTCCACATGTCTTTCTACCTTTTCATAGGATTTCTTTGTATAGTCTTTATGCTCAAATTCCAGGCAGTAAAGCTTTTTACCCTTTGGGGTATCTAGCATGAATATGCCATCTGGCTCGATATATCTTTTGCCCTTAATAGGGACTCTAGTTTTCCTCTTGAGCATTCCATCTTTCTTTAGGCTGCCTACTGCTTCTATTTCTCTGTAATAGAAGAGAACGTCTATTTGATCACGTTGACAACTGTCATAACACTCGATTTGGCTATCGATAGCGTAGGTGCGATGGAATAGTGTTTGGGGACTTAAGGTAGGCGTTGAATTAACGTAGTGGAGTTCTTCCAAATCGGTCTTGAGGTGCTCTGCAATGATTTTGGCACCCTTTAGGCGCAAATAATAAATGTGGCCCAATCCATAGGGTACTGCATTGAGCACACCAATTAGATTGGCTTCCAATAGTGGATTACAGTATTTGGAATAATTGCTATTGTATTTCTCAATCCCTAACCTGGCCATCTGAGAACGACTTAGGTATTTGTACCTAGCCAGTGCTTCGAGTATGAGAACTTGTTTGGGTGCTATCACTTTTCACATTTAAAAATCGTCATCATCTAAATTGATCGATAGATCAGTGGGGGTATCCATCGCTTTGGCTATTGTATGCTTTTGATTGACTGCATCAAACCTAAAACCAGTATTTTGAACAGGTTGATAGTAATGGCGAATCATATGGCTATCAACCATCTCTATGGCTTCACCTTCTGTGATATACTGAGAATTACCCACCTTATCGAGTAGCATATCACTGGATTTAAATAGATAAGGCGCTCTATCCCCTGATTTCAAGTAAAACTGATATTTCTTGACTTCCAGCAACTTGTCTTTTGACACTCCAATATCTGAAGAAATGGCCGTCATGGTAGCCGCAGAATTACGACCCACTATTTTGTTCTCGGTGTTGGATAACATGGCCTTGACCATGCCATTATCTATTTGGTCGATATATTGGTGGGCTAGAAATAGATAGGTGTTGAATTTTGCAAATTCGGATAATGCCCTTTCTATGGCAGCACTGACAAATCTTTGACACTCATCCATAAAGATGATTGTTCTAGGGCGTTCATGCTTGGGAAGAACACTTCTTTGGGCAGAGATATTTTGCGCTTCAGAAACAATTAGACGGCCTATAGCCTCCGAGCCGATATTTCCAAGTTTCGTGAAATCAAGATTGACGACTACGATCTTACCACTGTTGAGATATGAGCCCAAATCGAAGCTACTCTCCCCTACGATAAACCTCCTAACAATGGGATGGCTGAGAATACCATCTATTCTTTCTACTACAGCATTGATCGTCCTGGTGTCTACGCTCTTCCATCCATGTTCGAAGAACCTCCTGGTCAAAGGATCGGGAACGGTCAATCCCATGTTGATTAGTCTGGCTTCCTCCTCTGTAAATTCTGGTTCTTTTTTTGACCTATTCCTGTTAAATGCTTGTAAAAGAATTAGCAAATCCATCATCGTAGTCCCGTCATGATATAGGAGGGTGTAGATACAATGGCGTAGTAGCCTCCTCATATTTCCTGTGATGTTTTGATCCTTTAACAACTGCTCGAAGGCATCCAAAAAAGTATCGGAAGAATAGGCTAGCTTTTCTGTGGATTTGAACTTTACTTGAAGGGGATTAAAAACGGGGGTATTTTCAGTGTCAATAGTTGGATCGAGATAGACAAAGTCATCCAAATTTTCCTGAACAATTTTTAGTCTTCTTATTTCCCTGGCGAATTCCCCATGTGGATCGAGTATCAATAGACTGGTCCCTTTGTACTTTCTCTTTATCAAATTATAGATTACTAATTTGAGGAATTCCGTCTTACCAGAACGTGTTTTTGCCACACAATAAGTATGAGCAAACAAAGCTTCTGCGGGAAACCTAGCTTGTAGAGAACGTAAAAAAAAATGCGATGGTACAAGGTCGAGGGATAGGATATAATCCTTATAATTCTCTGGAGTGAAGCTAAGATTTGAGAAACGACGATCTCTCAAGTCTCTTGAATAGGTTTGGGTAAATAAGTAAGCAGGCGTATCAAGAAATTCATCCTCGGAGATATGATCGCTAAATAGGTAATAATATTCGTCATAAGTAATTCCTCGCTGGGCATATAGTGCTTTGAATCTTTTATTGAGTTCGCCTTGACTCAAGCCTTTTGACAGATGAAGTAATCGGTCAATATTGTCGACCCAAAGATTCATGACTTCAATAATGGCTTCAGGAGGATAAGGAGAATCAACATGTTCGCCTATTTCAAAGAAGTTCTCGGTCGTATCTTCATACTTCTTCGTAATATTTTGTGCTACGCTCTGAAATTTCTTAATGTAGTCCGGGTTAAATCCCATTTCATTTCGGTTTTATAACCTGTCTCTTATACACATCTCCGAGCCCACGAGACCGAGGCTGATC
>CAJXUM010001121.1 GCA_913060855.1 uncultured Lewinella sp.
GCTCGGAGATGTGTATAAGAGACAGTCCCTACTTTAGACGAAGTAGGAAATCAACATCAAAACGTTCAATTATGAAACGAAGAAACTTTATCAAAGCAGGTGCGCTCTCTACTATGGCTGGGTATACAATCATACCCTCCACTGTATTAGGCAAATCACATGGCCATGTTGCGCCAAGTGACAAGGTCAATCTCGCTTGTTGCGGAATTGGTCATCGGGGAGCATCAATCACCAATTCATTACATGCCACGGGCTTAGCCAATATTGTTGCTTTTTGCGATGTGGATATGGGTGGTGAACATACCCTCAAGGTATTGGAAAAATTCCCGGATGTGCCTCGCTTCAAGGACTTTCGAGAGATGTTCGAAAAGATGGGAGACAAAATAGAAGCGGTGAGTGTGGGGACGCCAGATTTCTCGCATTTCCCGATTACGATGTTGGCCATGTCACTAGGCATCCACGTCTATGTCGAGAAACCGATGGCCCGAACCTTTCAGGAGGTCGAGCTAATGATGCAGGGCGCTAAGAAGCACGGCGTGGCTACTCAGATGGGTAATCAAGGACATTCGGAAGCCAATTATTTCCAATTTAAAGCTTGGGCAGATGCGGGGATTATCAAAGATGTTACGGCAGTGACCGCCCACATGAACAATAGGAGAAGGTGGCACTCTTGGGACCCTAAGATGCAAAAATACCCTGCTGCCGAGCCGGTTCCTGCTAACATGGATTGGGATACTTGGTTGATGACCGCGAGTCATCATGAATATAACAAAGACTATCACCACGGACAATGGCGCTGCTGGTATGATTTTGGAATGGGTGCTTTGGGAGATTGGGGTGCACATACGATGGATACCGCGCATGAGTTTCTCAAATTGGGCTTGCCCTATGAGATAAATCCAGAATACCTGGAGGGCCATAATCCCTTCTTCTTTCCAATGTCCACTACCTTATCGTTTAAATTTCCAGAGCGAGGCAGCATGCCTCCTGTTGAACTGAAATGGTATGATGGATTGACTAATCAACCGCCTCTTCCGAAAGACTATGGCGTTTCTGCACTAGATCCTAACATTCCTCCACCGAGTGATGGGGCAATCAAGAAGTCCAAATTGAATCCAGGTAAAATCATTTATGGCAAGGATCTTACTTTCAAAGGAGGATCTCATGGTAGTACGCTGGATATTGTGGGGCTTGAAGCGGCCAAAGACATGGCGAGCAGTCTTCCTGAAGTACAGAAAAGTCCATCCAACCACTTTGAGAATTTCTTAAAGGCTTGTAAAGGGGAAGAAAAATGTCGCTCTTCTTTCGATATAGCTGGACCACTAAGTCAGGTCTTCTGCCTTGGCGTTTTAGCGCAGCGGCTTAATTCTAAGTTGGCATTTGATCGAGAGACCAAGCGTATAACTAATAATCCATTAGCAGATTTGCTACTTACTGGCGCTCCTCCTCGCAAGGGTTGGGAAGAGTTTTACAACTTATAAATTAGATTCATTTCACTTTTAGTAGTGAAATTGTTTGGGCAGGCTTCGATGGCTAATCATGTCTGTCCAAACACTCTCTTAATCAGGTTGTTTTGCCATACTGGATAATTAAGTTTAGCATATAGCAAATTGATCCCTATGTATAAAAACACTTTTCTACGCGCACTTTTGTTGTTCCCCATCATCCTGTTGAATCTCTCTTGGGCACAGGGCCAACAAACACCCATCTTAAGCTATACCACCAACCCCAATGGTCAAGTGCAATTGGAGGTGAATTCAACTACAGCGCATTACTATATTCTAAAAATCAGGCATGATCCGAGTACGGAATTTCTATTGCCTACTTCGATGACATTGGGGGAAGCGGGTACTACTATTATTACGGAACCCTTAGGGATTTACCCCTTAGATCATTACCAGGTGTTGACTTATCCCATTAGTGCTCCTTTCGATACGGACGGGGATGGTGTGGATGATATAGCAGAATACGAGAATACGCCCTTTCAGGGCCCAATTAATGCGGCGGCGCCCATAGATATCAATGATGGGGTCGTAGTCATAGATAGCTTCAGCACTTTTAAAAAACTATCCATTACAAAAGAATATGTGCAATGGTCTGAATTTCTTAATGGAAAGGGATTTGTAAAATTCATGATTGTAGATTTCCATACGACCCATCCAAAAATATATTTTATTGATAGCTACACGCATGACCTTCATGCAGATTTCGCTCAAAAAGTGGGGATCGACCACCTTGGTGATCAGGTAAAAACAGGCCAAATTATTTATCATCCCACCACCGTAGCGAATAATGGCAACCTGGGAACATTTACTTTTAATTACAGTAACGGCCACGGGAAAGATTTTGACGTCGTGCAGCGATCTCATGAATTACTCGCCGCCAATATGCCCTTTGTCAAAAACAATTTGGCCTATTTTATTACCCCTCGCAATGAAGATGAATATGAACGGGATAGAGCGCTTTTCCAGGATTCCAGAATTCCTATTCTTTTTGAAGCCGATATTTATGCAGAGATTGATTATTGGGGTTTAAACCAGGCGGAAGGCTATGGTTTTTTTCGCCAAGTAGCCTTAGAGAAAATCCCCGGCCCCAGGGATATTGTGCTTTATGAGGCCTTGCCCAACTCCCTTCCACGTGTTGGTGGCATCATCAGCTCGGTCATCCAAACGCCTTTGTCGCATGTCAATTTAAGAGCCATTCAGAATAACATTCCCAATGCATTTATCCGGGATCCTTTAGCTATTGACTCAATCGCGGATTTACTCGATCACTATATCTATTTTAAGGTAGAGCAAGACAAATATGTGATCCGAGAAGCTAGTCTGGAGGAAGTCAATGAATGGTTTGAAGATAGTAGGCCCACGGAGGAACAAATGCCCCCCTTAAATGTCGACTACACCTCCATTTTACCGCTAGCGGAAATCAGCTTCACGATGTTCGATGGATTTGGGGCTAAATGCACCAATGTGGCTACGATGAGAACTTTTGGTTTTCCGGAAGGAACCATACCCGATGGTTTTGGTGTTCCCTTCTATTTTTATCAAGAATTCATGAAGTACAACCACTTTTTCGAAGAGATAGAATTGATC
>CAJXUM010001122.1 GCA_913060855.1 uncultured Lewinella sp.
AGATCAGCCTCGGTCTCGTGGGCTCGGAGATGTGTATAAGAGACAGCGATAGGATTGCTACTGGCTTTCATCGTTATTCAAATCCTCAATAATAGTGGACTCATCCCGAATGCTCAGTTTTCGGTCAACTTCACGGTCTTTCTAGCGGGGATCGGTTTTTGCCTGTTGTTTGGGCTATTGTCGGGCGTCTTACCCGCCTTGCGCATGTCGAAAATGAGAATTGTTAACGCCATCAAAGGAATAGAATCATGATCAAGCATTTATTCAAATTAATCTGGAACCAGAAGCGGAAAAATTTAGGATTACTATTCGAATTCTTCTTTTCCTTCTTGGTGTTATTTGCGGTGTTGACCTTCATTATCTATAATTTTTCTCGCTATAGAGAGCCCTTGGGATTTGATTATGAAGATAGGTGGGAGCTCAATTTGTCTTGGAATGCAGTGCCAGAAGAAGAACGAGCAGGGATTCAAGAGCAGTTTGAAGGGCAACTTAAAAATTACGCAGAAATTGAAGCCTTTAGCTTTTCCAATGGGAATACGCCTTATGGACACAGCACACATATTAATGGGATCAAGTATGAAGGTAAAGATGCTAGTCCACATGTATTTTTTGTAGATGAAAGTTACTTAGAGGTGTATGACCTTCATTTGACGAGTGGGAGGTGGTTTGAGCCAGCAGATAAAGTGAGTGAGAAACGTCCAGTCCTAATTAATGGAATCCTGCAAAAGGAGTTATTTGGTGAGGAAAACCCCTTGGGGAAAGAAATAGAATACGGGGATGAAATCCGTAAAATCATAGGCATTTATGATCATTATAAATACAGAGGGGAATTTTCCTCTTCCTCTTCACAGATGTTTGTAGGGGTAGCTCCTGGACATGTCTTTCAGAAAATTGTCATGCACATTAAACCGAGTGCTGATGCAAAATTTGAAGGAAAAATGCTGAAAGAGTTGGGCCAGTTGGCCAAAGGGGTAACCGTAACCGTCAGTTATCTCGATGAAATGCGTGATAACATGCTCCTGCAAATATGGCTTCCTATGGCTATTTTCCTCATTATTAGCGGCTTTTTGATTTTCAACGTAGCGCTGGGACTATTCGGTGTGCTGTGGCAAAACATCAATATTAGGAAAGGAGAGATTGGGGTGAGACGAGCCGTGGGGGCAACACAAGTTAGCATCGCTTGGCAATTTATTGGTGAAGTACTTGTACTGTCTAGTTTGGCCATGATTGTGGGTGTTTTCTTTGCGATCCAATTCCCATTGTTAGGGGTGTTTGGTTTATCGTCTTGGGTTTATTTGTCAGCGATAGGAGCTGCGGTTATGGTGATTTATACGCTAGTGGCTATTTGTGCTTTCTTCCCTAGTCGACAAGCGTCCCAATTGCATCCGGCCTTAGCTCTTCATGAAGAATAGATCGATTGATTCTGTTTTTTGAAAAAGACAATGCCCAAACATTCTCTAAGCTAAAAAAATCGTTAGTTTTATCGCTTATGATCCTAATTATTGATGATGATAAAGCCGTACAGGTCTCTCTCCAATTGTTGTTGAAGCAACAAGGATTGGAGAGTGGGACAGCTTCTTCGCCGGCAGCGGCATTAGAGGCGATTAGGAAAGAAGTGCCGCGTCTCATCTTAATGGATATGAATTATACGGTGGAGACTACCGGAGAGGAAGGACTCGCCTTGCTCAAAAAGATTAAAGAGGTCGTACCGACGGTACCTGTTATACTTATCACGGGCTGGGCCACGATAGAGTTGGCCATCGAGGGCATGAAAGCGGGGGCAAAGGATTTTATCAGCAAACCCTGGACGAATGAAGCGCTATTGCAATCTATCAAAACTACCTTGGCAATAGATGAAAAAGAAGAGGTTTCTTTAAGCCGGAAGAAATTGGATGAAGTTTATGACTTTTCCCATATCATTGGAGAGGACCCGAAGTTTTTGGAGGTGCTGTCGACGGTGGGTCGAGTGGCGAGTACCGATGCCTCTATCCTGATTTTAGGGGAAAGCGGGACGGGGAAAGAGCTGATTGCTGAAGCGATTCATCAAAATAGCCCAAGACAACAAGGTGCTTTTGTAAAAGTCAACTTAGGCGGTATTTCTTCTTCTCTTTTTGAAAGTGAAATGTTTGGCCATAAACGTGGGGCTTTTACCGATGCTCGTTATGATCGAAAAGGCCGTTTTGAAATGGCTCATCGCGGGAGTATATTTCTGGATGAGATTGGAGAATTGGCTTTACCCAGTCAAGTGAAACTGCTGCGTGTATTACAAGATAGAACTTTTGAAATTTTGGGGAGTAGTCGAACACAGGCCGTCGATATCCGAGTGATCAGTGCCACGAATAGAAACTTGGCAGAGATGGTGAAAAACGGACAATTTAGAGAAGATCTGTTTTACCGAATTAACCTGATTACGGTCTATTTACCAGCCTTGCGGGAGCGACCAGGTGATATTCCATTACTAGTTAATCACTATGTCAATAACCTCAAAACCATCTACAATAGGCCGGGAATTAGCCTTACTAAGGAAGCCATTAGCTGGTTGAGAAACTTTGATTTTCCGGGCAATATTCGTCAATTGAAAAACTTGGTAGAGCGAACCGTACTTATTAGCCCCAATGAAAAATTGACGGCCGAAGATTTTATCAAGAACTTGAGTCCGATGAGTAGCACCAGTCCAGATACCGCTGACTTACCACAAGTGGGCAGTATAACGCTGGATGAAATGGAGAAAGAAATGATCCTGAAGGCCATGGCTCATCACAACAATCGGATTACCAAGGTGGCCAAATCGCTCGGCCTTACCCGCAGCGCGCTTTATCGCCGATTGGAAAAATACGCGATTCCTTATAACGAATAAATGTTAACACTTCGTACCAAATACATTCTGTTCATTAGCCTGATACACTTGGTCGCACTCGTGTTGACCTTTTTTATTTTCAAAGAACGACCCTTCCTTTTTATCGCTTCGGAAGTACTCATCCTGGTGTCGCTCTATTTTGCCTACCGCCTTTATCGCGGCCTCGTCCAACCCCTCAACCTAATTATGTCCTGTCTCTTATACACATCTCCGAGCCCACGAGACCGAGGCTG
>CAJXUM010001123.1 GCA_913060855.1 uncultured Lewinella sp.
AAATCCCGAAAGCTTTCGGGAAGATTTTTGCTTCTTTGCATCAATGGCAAAGAAGTCGCCGAAGGCAAATTTAAAAGGAGTGCCAAGCCGTATCCATTTTTGGGGAAGTGGATATTGGCCATTAACTGAACTATCGACCAACCCACTTCAGAAGTTTCTAAGCTATGGCTAGGCAAACTTCTGAAGTTTCCGGCTTACTTTAAATCTAACCATCATGAGTTTGTCACGAAAATACGGGCGAACCTATCACTACCCTTTTTCGCCCGGTACCACGAGCGACGACCGGATCAATGCGGGATATTGGGAAGATATCAGTCGTATTGAAACCGTCTTGCATACCGAAAAACTGGATGGAGAAAATACCTGCCTCAATCAATATGGTGTATTCGCTCGATCACATGCTGCTCCAACTAGGCACCCTTGGGCGGCTTACCTAAAAGAGAAATGGCATTGGCTAAAACGAGACCTTGGCGATTTGGAAGTATTTGGTGAAAACTTATATGCTATTCATTCAATTAAATATGAAGAATTGGAGCACCATTTCTTTGTATTCGCCATTCGAGTATGGGATGCCTGGTTGAGCTGGGAAGAGGTCAAATTTTATGCCGCACTAATGGAATTTCCAACTGTTCCTGAAATAGAAGAATTACAAGCTACTGACCGGTCGAGCTTTGAAGCGAATATTTTAACGATAACTGAACAGCGTAGCGCTTTTGTCTCGGTAGATGTGCAGACGAATGAATCCTGCCGAATGGAAGGAATTGTTACTAGAAATACGGCTGAATTTTCAGTCGATTCTGTCAAACACAATCTTTTCAAATACGTCCGTAAAGATCATGTGAAGACCGATGAGCATTGGACAAGAAACTGGCAAAGGGCTGCTTTAAAATGGGAAAAATCATGTGGCAAATAACTAATAATTTAAATTGGGATCATCTAACTAAAAGCTTTTCCTGGATTCGGGATATGGAAGGCGTACCACAAGATCCGATATTTCATGCAGAAGGAGATGTGGCGGTCCATACCCGTATGGTGTTGGAAGCATTACAAGCGCTTCCTAGTTTTCAAGCACTTGCAGAGCAAGCACAACATATTTTGCTGGCGGCTGCCTTGCTACACGATGTGGAAAAACGGACTTGCACGCTAATCCAGGAAGACGGAAGAATCTCTTCTCCGCGCCATGCCCAAAAGGGGGAGTATACGGCACGTCAGGTACTCTACCAGGATATTCCAGCTCCTTTTTCAGTCAGGGAGGAAGTCGCTAAATTGGTCAGGTATCACGGGCTACCTTTATTGCTTTTTGAAAAATCGAACCCACAGCAGTATTTATTACAGACTAGCCTTGAGGTCGATACACAGCTGTTATCCATTTTGGCACAAGCTGATGTACAAGGACGAATATGTGCCGACCAAGAAGAGCTGAGCTATCAAATTCAATGTTTTGACGAATATGCTCGGGAACAAACTTGTTTTGGAGAAGCCTACCCGTTCTCTTCGGCCTTGAGTCGTTTTACCTACTTTCAACAAACCGAAGGCAGTCCAATGTACGAACCCTTTGATAACACCTGGTCTGAGGTTGTACTAATGGCGGGCTTGCCTGGGATGGGGAAGGATAGTTATATTCGGCAACACCTACCAGGTTTGTCGGTTATTTCTCTTGATAATTTGCGGCGAAAACACAAGGTGACACATCGGGATCAAAAAGGGAATGGGCAACTTATTCAGTTCGCCCTAGAGGAGGCTAGAACCTATTTAAGGCGAAAAGAACCCTTTGTTTGGAACGCGACTAATCTTACCCGGAGCACCAGAAAAAGACTCATAGATTTGTTTGCAAGCTATCGGGCTAGGGTACGCATCGTATATGTCGAAGTTCCTTTTCAGCAATGGCAGCAGCAGAACTTAGAGCGAGAATATGCTGTACCTACAAGAATTGTCATGAAAATGCTGAGAAGACTTGATGTTCCATCTGTTGTTGAGGCACACCAGGTCGATTATGCTATTAAAGCGTAAATAAAAAGATCACTTTGGATTACTCTTAGTGAACCAATTGTGGTCTTTTCCCTTAAATATGCATCAATCTTAACAATGGATATACACTTGGATCATATTAATGAGTTCGTTAGTTGGGCTTTATTCGGCCTTATTTGGATCGTACAATTGGTACATTATCCCAGTTTTCGATATGTAGCGTCGGATCGTTTTGCTGCTTTTCATCAGCACCATACCCGTTCGATTTCATTCGTCGTTTTGCCGCTGATGCTGGCAGAATTAGGATTGGGAATTACTTTGGTCTGGCAATCTGACTTAGATTGGAGATATATCATAGCACTTGTTATAGTAGGCTTGATTTGGGCTAGCACTTTCTTGATTCAGGTGCCAGATCACAATGCACTAGGTCGAGGAAAAGACGATCAATTGATTGATCGACTCGTAAAGACCAATTGGATTCGGACTATATTATGGACCATAAAAGCACTCTGGTTATTCGTGCTATAACTTACCAACTAGGTATACCCTACACACTTCTTATTGTGCTGTCTCCTTCTCAATTTTGGGCAGAAACAAGGTCATCCCAGCTATTCCTACTACATCGTCTAGGTGCGCCACTAACCTGCGATCAGGAGTCGTGGCATGCAAATGCAGTTTCGAATTCATATGTGTGAAGATTCCAGGTTCTGGGCCATAAAAACCGAGCACTTCAGTGGGCATGTTTTTCCAGCCACTTCGCATACCCGATTTTTTGTGTTTTTCATGTGTATGTACAGTATCATGGGGGTCCCAATCTATGACATGCCAATTGAGGGTAGCTGGTTGTCCTTTGATCAGGAAAGGAAAAGCGGCAGTCGTATCGATATTGGCCTGAGTGGCGCTTTCAATAACGAAATTTTCGAGATCGTTCAGCTCCGAGATGGTTGCTGGTAAAACGATAGAATCCCACTTTTCTACTTCTGAGTAAACAAGGAGACTTGCCTTTTTCCTGAAACCATCATAAGTGGCCAGACCGCTTCCAGCCACCGTGGTCAGATAAGCTTCTCCCTTCCAGATTAAGATTTCCCCTTTTAGATTTTCGGCAGCTCCCAAGCC
>CAJXUM010001124.1 GCA_913060855.1 uncultured Lewinella sp.
CCTCTTCGTCGGCAGCGTCAGATGTGTATAAGAGACAGGTATTAGGCCTCTTCATATTTGCTTTTTTTTTAATTCCTAAGGGGTATCCTATTCATGAGATTCTCCACCTACCTATCTATTGGTGGAAAGTCAGTAGTATTCCGCTTGGTGATTTACGGCAGGAAAAGATTCGATATGGGGCAAACGCTACGCAGTATTATCTTGAATTCCCAGCAGAAGAGGAAGAAGGCAAGGCCCCCCAAATATTCATCTATTTCCATGGTGGTGCCTGGCGATATGGCCGACCTGAGATGTTTAAATTGGTCGCCTCTACCCTAGTTAAGTTGGGATATACCGTTATTTTGCCTTCCTGTCGCCGTACACCAGGTCACAACTACGATGCTATTAGGGAAGATTTGACTGCGTTGCTTTTAGCCGTTGATCAGCGATATTCAAGGTCAGCGCCAAGCTATATTTTGGGTGGAATGTCCAGCGGTGGAAACTTAGCCGCTCACTTATTCTATGATCGGGCGGTACTTAAGCAGCAAGGATTTGATAGCAATCGGCTAAAAGCCCTTTTACTCTTAGGTGCCCCCTTGGACTTAGGCAAAATGACCCAAAATAGATTGGTCACCTCTTTTGCAGGGAAGAAGGACTCTACACTGTTCAAGCAAGCGAATGTTCAAAACCATTTGGGTAAATCAGAGGAACGACCTGTTCTATTAATACACGGCCAAAGTGATGGTCTAGTCCCCTTTGCAAGTGCGCATTCATTTATCATGGCCTTGCAAAAACGGCAGGGTAGCGGAATCAAAGTATATTCCCAAGTTGAGTCCACACATTTAGATGTAGCGGCTTGGGCTTGCGGAGAGAATGAGTTTAAATCAACTATTCTAGCTTGGTTACAAACTGAAGTTATTTAAAATTGCGGAGGGCCTCGACCTCATCGATCGTCTTAGCTATTGGATGTCCTAATATTCTGGGTCCATCAGGTGTCACCAATATATTGTCTTCTATTCGGATGCCACCAAAGCCTAAATAATCAGTCAATTTATCGTAATTGATAAAATCCTTGAATTTACCTTCCGATTCCCATAATTGGATCAGTTGTGGAATAAAATAGATACCAGGCTCTACCGTCAGAACAAAGCCAGGCTCCAGCGCGCGTGCAAGTCGTAAGGAACGAAGACCGAATTGTTTACTTCGGCTTAAGCTGTCTGTATATCCTACATATTGTTCCCCGAGATCTTCCATATCGTGTACATCCAATCCAAGCATATGGCCCAATCCATGTGGAAAGAATAAGGCATGAGCTCCTTGTGCTACAGCCTCATCTAGGTCTCCCTTCATCAAGCCCAAGTCCTTCAAGCCGCTAGCTATAATTTTTGCAGCTCCTAGGTGGACATCCAAAAATCGTGTCCCTACCGTGGTTTGAGCAATGGAATCTATTTCTGCTTTTAATACAATTTCGTAGATCTCTTTCTGCTGCGCCGTGAAAGTCTTTGACACCGGAAACGTACGGGTAATATCTCCAGCATAGTGCCCAGACGTTTCGGCCCCAGCATCGACAAGAACCAGTCGACCTTCCTCTAGCGTATTCCCATGGTAATGATTATGTAGTATCTGTCCATCTACAGAGAGGATGACCGGGTAAGCAACATCACCGTCATTCGCCAAGGCTATACCTTCGATTAAACCGGCCAATTCCGCCTCTTTCATGCCAGGTCGGGCCGCTTTCATCGCCGCCTCATGCATAGCGCCAGATATCGTCACTGCTTTTTCTATCTCTTTGATTTCTTCGGCTGATTTAACGGAAGCTATATTCACTACTGCCTTAATCAATTCGACGGAGGCAGCCTCTTGTAGGTCGTCGATTGGTAGCCCTAGCCAACGATGCATCTTGATTTTGTTACCAGCTCGGTAGGGCGGTAAAAAGTGAATGGGCCTTCCTTTTGATTGGCGGCCTTCAAGTCTCCCGCCAACTGTTCATACGGAGCCGTTGCTTCTGCCTTAATCTGGTCCGCCATTTCTCTCAAACTGGGTAAATTCCCCATCCAAATGACATGCTCAATATCCGGATCATTCCCGTAAAGCGTAGTAGTTCCCGCTTCGATATCAATGATTGCGGCGAGGTGCGTTTTATCATGCCCTGCAAAGTAAAGAAAGTTACTATCCTGTCGAAAGCGGTAGGTATTATCCGTATAATTCTTGGGGCTTTCTTCATTTCCGAGCAATAAGATTAAGCCTTTATCTAAGCTGCTTATTAATTCCTGTCGGCGTTGGTAGTAGGTCTGGGCTCTAAACATATCACTGGTTTCTTTTATTCAGTTCATCTCGAATTTGAGCGGCTTTTTCATAATCTTCATTATCCAAGGCCTCTTCGAGAATTTCATTCAATTTTTCCAAAGGATAGGATCCCCATTTCTTTTTTCCTGGGGCCTCCTTTTCTTCTTCTCCTTGTCCCTTTTCCTTTTCTTGTTCCTCCTCCTCCAGGGAAATTCCAGCATCCTCGAGAATAAAATCATAAGCAAAAATAGGGCAGGAAAAGCGGACCGCAAGTGCAATCGCGTCAGAAGTACGAGAATCTATGGTAAGCGTTGTGCCATCGTCTTTGACACACAGCAATTCGGCATAAAACACCCCATTTTTCAAGTCGGAAATAACCACTTCCTTCAAGCTTACCTGCAATTGTAAAAGTACATTGCGAAATAGATCATGCGTGAGTGGGCGATTAGGCTGGATTTTCTCGATAGCAATAGCTATTGCCTGTGCCTCAAAACCTCCGATCACCACAGGTAATCTCCTATTTCCTTCTTCCTCCTTCAATATCACAACAAAGTTGTTAGATTGAGATTCGTTGGTGGCTAAAGCAGCAATGCTAAGTTCGATCTTACGCATGAAGTCTTTTTTGAAGTGGACTTGTATATGTTCGACAAATATAGTGGAAGTCCCCGATAATCAAATCCACAGCAGCTTTTAATTATGGGTGCTATTGGCTTCGATTAGGTAACCGCAATATGCTTGATCGCAGCGACCAGTACATCTAATTCTTTCAAGAGTGTATAAACTGTCTCTTATACACATCTGACGCTGCCGACGAAGAGG
>CAJXUM010001125.1 GCA_913060855.1 uncultured Lewinella sp.
TCTACACTATCCTCTTCGTCGGCAGCGTCAGATGTGTATAAGAGACAGGTAATAGGGAATGCTTTGCACTCACCATCACTGGTTCTCGTTCTGGATCCAGATAGCGCTCGTAAAGCCCCGTTAGCTTAGGGGCAAAATTAGCGGGGTCGACGCCGGGATGCAGTAATAGATAGGTACTTGCATTGAAGCGGTTGAAATAATGGTCATTCAGGTGCGGATCTGTTTCGGCGGAGAGGAGCGCTTCGGCAGTCAGGTGGGTATTGGCTGGTAGGTCCTTGAAAACGCCGGTGATTTCCAGGGCGTAATTGTTATCGGTATCGGGAAAAGTATGACTCAATCGGGTACTTACGATTTCACCTAAGGCTGATGCATTACCAAACAGGCGTTTGGCCAGGCTTTCGGAAACAATCATCTTATTGGGGCCGCTCAAGGCCTCCCTTGGGTTGCCAGCAATCAAATCATAAGTAAGTACTTGCAGCAGATTGGAATCGACAGCATATACGGCGCTTTCGCTTGTCGTTTTTCCCTCATGGACAAACTTCACCTCTCCTTCCGAAAAGAATTGATGGAAACTAAGGGTGGCCTCAATTTCTGGGAAGTCTTGGCGCGCCAAGGCCGCAAAGTTACGGGGTACGGTCGTCCAACTTACCTGGAGGTCACGTGATCGCATCTTCAATTCATCCGTCTGCACCCTGAACAAGCGATCTTTCTGGCTATGGAACTCATCGTAATTGAGTTCGAAATGTAAGTACAACAAGATGAATAAACTGGCGCTGATCCCAACCGCCAAACCCATGATATTAAATATAGAATAGAGGGGCTGCCGGCGGATGTTCCGCCAAGCAATCAATAAGTAATTCTTAAGCATAATAGATAAGGCTTGGGAAGTAATGGGAAAAGTGGCGAGTAGCGAATGGATAAATGGGTATCCATTCGCTACTCGCAGGCTTATTTATGGAGACTAATTATCCGATGCGAGTAATAGATCTTTCATGATTAGCATCGTTTCCTCGAGATAAATATCTTTTTGCATTCGTTTTAGCCAATCTCCATTGCGAGCGATTCGGGATTCATCTTCCTGAATGTAAGGCATATCAATAGAGAGGTTTTCGATTTTCAATCCTTTGATCGATTCCTTCATGATATTGCTGAATTTTTTCGATTCAGTCAATTGCTGATCGCGAAAGGCCACAAACTCTTCTAAAGCTAATGGGAATTGACTCTTGTCTGCATTTCGTTTTCTACGCTGATTATTTTCCTGGATCAGCTCAAAAGTAGGATCAGCAGCAATACGTTTGGCACTATTCATTTTTAAAGCTTGCAAATCGGGCAAACGGCAAACCTCCTGCGAATAGACTACTGGAGCTACTTCTGACCAGCTCAAGGCATTTTCATATTCTTTTTCACCCACATCCATGTTGGTATACTGATCTGGAAGAATAATATCTGGAATAACCCCTCTCAATTGATTGGAAGTCCCATTGATGCGATAAAATTTCTGGAAGGTCAATTTCACGGTTCCCAATGGCTTAGCCTCGGCCGCCCCTCGGATCACGCGATCTAGATCAATAAAACGCTGCACGGTTGCTTTACCATAAGTGGAGTTGCCTCCAACAATTACCGCCCGCTTATAATCCTGTAGGGCTGCGGCGAGTATTTCAGAAGCAGAAGCACTAAGCGAATTGACCATTACGATCAATGGCCCGTCATAAGCGACATCAGCATCTTTGTCCTTGTAAACGTAAGGTTCTTTATTGCGAGACTTGACCTGGACAATGGGGCCCTTTTCAATAAATAGACCACTCATATCAATCACATCGGGTAGTGAACCGCCCAGGTTATTTCTCAAATCGAGAATAATACCTTTTACATTTTGTGCCTTCAATTTTTCAATTTCGGCCTTCACATCATCAGCGCAGCTATTGCCACCATCAAATGTAGAATAGAATTTAGGCAACTTAATGTAGCCAATATCCGTCACGTCTTCATTTAAATCCAAAATGACAGAACGGGCGAATGATTCATCCAAGATGACCTCTTCTCGCTCGATCACAATATCCTTTGTACTACCATCTTTCTTACGGACTGTCAGAATAACCACCGTGCCTTTTTTTCCACGTACCATTTGGGCTACATCGTCTACTCGCATTCCGAGTACATCAACGGGATCTTCTCCTTTTTGCGCAACCAGTGTAATCAGGTCATCTACTTCCAATTCTTTTCCTTTCCAGGCGGGGCCTCCAGGAATCAGCGATGAAATTTTTACAAAGTCGCCATTTTGCATCAAGCGAGCTCCGATACCTTCTAGTCGGCCTCCCATTTCCATATCAAAATCCTCTTTGTCTTTGGGACTTAGATAGGAGGAATGTGGATCAAAAATATGCGTATAGGCATTCAAGTAAGCTTCAAATCGATCCGATCGTCTCAGCCTTCCAATGCGGTCAAACCAATCATCGAATAATGTTTTTGTCTCTTTCTTAGCCTCCGCAATCAATTCCGTTTCACTTTTCTTCGCTACTCCTTCTTTGAAATCAGCCTGTTCGGCCAATTTTCGCTCTGTTTTTAAAACGATTTGGTATTTGATATACTTGCGCCAATAATCTTTTAGGGCCGTTTCATCTTTGGCGAAGCCTCGCTTATCGCCATCTAGCTCTAGGTTTTCAACTTGATCCAAATTGAAGGATTCCTGAATCAATTCTTCATAAATCCGCTTACTTCTCGCCATACTTTTTTCGATCAAGTTCATCGACAAGTCAAAAAATGCCAAAGATTTATTTTTAGCCTCGTCATCCAACTGATATTCATAGGCCTTCAACTTATCTACTTCTGGTTGAATCAGATAACGGCGGGCACCATCCAAATTATCAACATATCGTTCGAATGCTTTTTTAGAAAACTCATCATCTAACTCCTTCGGCTCAAAATGGATTTGATCCATCACCGACAGTAGTATATTCAAGATCAGACTTTCTTTTTCTGCATTGTTTATGGTGGGATAAACAGCCGCTATCAATAACATAACTGACAGTAATCCTGCTGTCTCTTATACACATCTCCGAGCCCACGAGACCGAGGCTGATCTC
>CAJXUM010001126.1 GCA_913060855.1 uncultured Lewinella sp.
GAGATCAGCCTCGGTCTCGTGGGCTCGGAGATGTGTATAAGAGACAGGTATTTTCATTGATGTTACGACCCATATTGAGGGCTTGGAAGTTGCGGCCCTTGAATTTGATTAGGACACTCGTGATCTCCTTCGTTTCATCTTCTTCCAATAATGGTTTTGGAATTTCATCATGCGCATGTTCTTCGTGGCTATGACCGTCTTCGTGTTCGTGCTCTTCTTCGGCTTGCGCCGTTTCAGCCCCGTGATCATGTACCAACCAGAAGCTTTGCGGCGTGGTCAATATCAATTGATCAATGACGGCCCCCGAAGGCTTCAAAATACCTACTACTTTGAAGGCATGGGCATCTTCATGCGCCAGGTCATCATTATCATCAAAACCATGTGAACTTCTAAATTGATCGCCAATTTTCAGACCGAGATCTCTGGCTATAATGGCTCCCAAGGTCACCTCAAAATTTCGCTTCCAAATCTCTCCTTCCCCTATCTCACCTTCATACAGTCCCAGAATATCTTGCGTCGTTCCCAATATTCGATAGCCCTTATAACTATCGCCCATCGCCAAAGGGATGGATTGCTCAATGAGCGGATGTTTGGGATTCAGAAAAGGCCGTGCTTCCTTGATGGTCATGTTACCGGTCGGCGCATCGATATGATACATACTACTCAGGATCAGCTGCAAAGGACTCCCCTTCGCACCGACAACCAAGTCGATACCCGCCAAGTTCTTTTCAAAATTATCTTGTAATTGCTTTTCCAACAAGAAAAGAAGAGATATCAAGCCCACGCCCAAGGCAAAAAGCACGACACTGAGTGTTGTGTTGAGGGGCTTAAATCGTAAGTTTTTCCAGCTAAGGCGTAGTAAATTCATGCGGATGTTTATAGAAGTTATTTTAAACAACTTCATGTGGAACTACAAATATACATGGGTTTTACAATTATGTAACAAGCTTTTACTCCCGTTTTCAGGATTGCTCGAACAAAAAAGTAGATTACTACTTTATTCGGGCTATTTCAAACAAAGCCTAAGAGCATGTTTGGGCTGGCATGATTAGCCGAAAGCGAGCAAATTTTGTTTTAGGCAAGGCAAATTTTGTAGCCTAATGCGGGCAATTAGGCTACAAAATTTAACACTGGATAAAATAAAATTTGCCGCTTGGAGGCAATTGAGATCCGCCCAAACATGCTCTAAGACCTAGAATGATAAAAACATTCTACTGTGAAAAGGGGCTTCATTATTATCATCTTTCAGTAGTCTGCAAAAAAAAAACAGCATCTATTGCACCGTTTGCAGATGATCCTCCACATGGTGCTTTTGCATCGGATCCATCCAGTCGAAACTAAGATCACGTAGCATGCTGTGCAAGTGATTGCCCGTTACTTCCGGATTATGCTGAACAACGAACTGGTTGCTCTGCAAAAATTCAAGCAATAGCGAACCGACGACAACATAACTGTAGTGATGAGAGCCTACCACCTCGAGTGATTTTCCCGCCCAGGACAAGGTCAATGGCTGTCCCGGCGCCAGCGCTTGGTCTAAGCGTGCTACGTATCCAGTACCGATATTGGGGTTCATCGCGCCCAGGTAAAAGAGGTAGGCTTGTTTCAGGTGCCAGCGGGCTTCGGCCGTCAATTCATCGGTCCGGATCTCGATATGCGGATAGCTTTTGATCCGGGAGGTATCGACGCTAGGATCCAGCGAACTAATCATAAAGGGCAATGGGGTGTCTACTTCCAGGGGTGGCGTCTGTGGAAAGGATTCGGAGCTAATGAAAGCCTGATCGCGCAGGGTTTCGGGTACCGCCAACCAGAACTGCCGAAGATGATGGGCCACACTAAACATCATTAACTGACCTTTCTCCCAGTTCCATTGGGGCGCAGGGTCCGTTTTGGCGTAAGGAGAGGCTGGGATGACGAGGGGGAAAGCCCCGAAAAATAGAGGCGTGGCATGTACTTTGATGGCTCCGGTCGTTGGGTCGGGAACAAAAGTCATGTTGACCGTAATGTGATGTCCTTCAAATCGGAATCCCCATTCTCCTCCGCTATCCGGTTCTCCAAAGATAGCGAGGGTGTATTGGTTGAATTGTTTCCAACGACCCTTCAAGCCAGGAATGGGGTCCCAAATCCATTTGACGAAAGCGCTGGTGTCGGTTTTTTTTCCGCCAGCTAGTGAAGGATAAAATAGGCTATCTGGCTCGTCTTCTACCAAGTCAAATATAGAGGAAGCATGATCGTGGGGATGATTGTGCATGGCATCGCGAATCGTTTGGGATTCGCTAACATCTTCCATCTCACCGATGATCCGTTGTCGATTGATTACTGCCAGCAATGTCTGGTACCCGCCTGGCGAGAGGGCCAGGTTCAGCATTTTATGCATGGCGACCAATTGTTCCTGATTCAAATCTCCTACCTGGAGTCCCCAGCCGGGTAAACACCAGGCCAAAACGGCACAAAAAGAAGGTGTTCGATCGGTTTCCTTCCCTTCGACTCGCTCATCGCTGTCGAACGGATAGACCAGCGAATCCCGTTGCTGAGCCGGTGTAAGTTTGATCAGTGCTTGAGCGGCCTGTGCCACTTCATCGGCGTACAACTGTACAGCGAGGCCCGCATCGCCTGGCCTTTTGGCTGCCTTCTCCTCGCAGCTTATCATAAGCAAGATGAGTGAGAGGATCGCCAGCAATGATGATTTTGAATCGGGCTTACAAAAGGAGAATAACTTTACCGTTTGCATGGTCTATATTTTCAGTTTTGTTTCAAATCAGTGCTTGATGTTCATGTGGCTTTGTTTGGGTAGGAAATAGTAATATATTCGTTGACAGTAAGATATAAAAACTAATGTAGAGAATAATGGAAAGAAATTCCCTCATTAGAAACCCCAAATTGTAGCTCGGGACTTCTTCCCAAGCTAGCGCATAGATAACGAATTGGATATGGCTGGATAAACGGAGGCGGTCTTTCTTTAAGTTGGACAATCATAAAACAACCTATTGTGAATAAACAAAAAGGCGTAGATAATAGGAGAGGGTTTATAAAAAAATGTGGATTGTCAAGTGTTCCACTTTTACTTCCATCCCTTAGTTCGAATG
>CAJXUM010001127.1 GCA_913060855.1 uncultured Lewinella sp.
TCGGTCTCGTGGGCTCGGAGATGTGTATAAGAGACAGACTTTGGTTCGATTGAGTGAACGCAGTCCCCGAGTGGTGAAAAAATGGCTAGAATCCCCGCTCACCGGGTGGGGTTTTTCCAATACATTTATGCAATATTCCGACCTGCACGTAGCCAATCAAAATATATTGATGCATTCGGGAGTTGCGGGCTTCGCTTTGATGATGATGTTTTTTTTCTACTTCAATTGGAAGCTATTCCTCTGTAGTGCCTCGCTACCTCGATCGCATCCGCTAAAAGAGTCGTTATTGGTGTTCATTGTCTTTTTTATGGGCTGGTTTATTATTCATTCTTCTTCCGGCCAATATTTTAGCTACTATAACCTGCCCGCTGAGGGCATACTACTAGGTTCATTTTTTAGTTTTGGCGGCTTGGCCTACAAAAAAGCACTGTCAATAAAACCTTCTCAGTGGGCCTAATGAGTGAATTACCTTTGGTAGTTGCCAGTGAAAAAAAAGACAGTATTCCTATGAAATCACCACCCATACATTATGTAATGTGGCGTATCACGACTGGCGGGGTAGAACTGTCCATTAAACACTATATAGATTATTTCTGGCAGCGGTTCCCGCTATATGCCTATAGTTTGCGGACTCCGACGGAGAAGATTTACAATGAAAACAGAATACATACGACTGCAGGTAAAGAAAATAATTGGACTGTATATTTCAATTACTTCCTTTATTGTAGAAAGCATAAATCAGCCATATTCCATTTATTAAACGGAGGGCCGATTATTTTACTGCTGACTTTATTAGCGGGCGTGAAAAATCCCATTTATCATATTAGAGGAACCATTTATTGGGACTCGAAATTGCAATGGCTTTATCTCAAATCAGCGTGGCTTCTAGTACGAGCAGTAAAGCGATTTTATCCGATTCATTTCATTGCCAATTCCAATCATAGTGCGAATGTCTTTCATGAAAAAGTACTCGCTATTCAACCTGAAGTCATCTACAATGGCATCAATACATCAGCTTACACGCAAAAAAGATACCAACGCAGCACCTTAAAAAATATAGGCTATGCGGGCCGGCTTCACGAAGGGAAGAATGTAGAATTAGTCCTTCAGCTCTTCGAATTACTGGCCGACCAAAAGCCGGAACTTCAATTACACATAGCAGGGGAGGGGCCCCTCAGACAGTCACTACAAGAACGTGTGGCACAAAGTCCCTTTAGCGATAGAATACATATACATGGGTTCGTCAAGGATATGCCAACTTTTTTCGCCTCACTTGACCTTTTACTCTTTCTAAGTGCATACGAATCCTTTGGAAATGTGCTGGTCGAGGCCCTGTTGACGGGGCTTCCGATTTTGACTAGTAACATACCTGTTTTTAATGAAATCCACGGGGGGGGAAATGATTTCACACTAGGTGATCCCTCATATTATGAAACACTACACACTCGTTTTTTGGCGGCGATAGAGAACTATGAAACACTATCGCAAAAGGCCATGACGGCAAGCTATTATGCTGAGAATAAATTTAATATAGACCAGCATTTAGCTGAATTTCAAACCATTTACAGTGGGTACTAATCTTTAAATCAGTCCAGTGTTTTTCCATTCAACGATTCAACTACCAGCACTTACAGCGGCTCCTAGCCCGGTCATTTTGCAGCAACAAAAGGGATCACCCTTTGAACCGCAGCAACTTTACCTAGCGCAAGGACAGCAATTCATGCACAGACACAAAGTGTCCAGTGGCGAATTTATTATTCTTGGCGACCCTGTTTTTCCGAAAACTCCCATCGATTGGGAAAGTTTCGTAAGGGAAGATAATTCTCCAAATCAGAATGCCCTTTTCGAAACCATCCGGGGACATTATTATTGGTTCTATCTGCAGCCGACGGGTTGCTGTGTGGGATCATCTTTATCGGCTATCTATCCGATCTATTATAGCCGGTTAGGCGATGAAATTCTCCTGTCTTCCTCATCCTTTTCGCTCGCAAAGTTGCTCAATAAAACGACAATGAATCGGCGAAATCTGTTAGAGCGGCTTTTATTCAATTATGCTTTCTTTAATTCTACCTGGTGGAATGAGATTAGCCTATTGCCCTCCCACAAGTACTTGCGCTTGGAGCAAAACGAAGCAAGTGTGGAAGGTGATTTTGAAGTAGCCGATTACTTTGGTAAGGTGGAGGATTATTCGAAAAAGAGCCTACATTCTTTAGCAAAGGTTTTTCAAGAGGAAACGGCCTTGTTCTTTCCTGAGGATGCTTTTGGTATTTCCTTAACGGGCGGTTTTGATGGGCGTACCTTGGTAGCAGCAGCTAGGAAGGCCAACAAACAATTTAGCACCTATAGCTTTGGTCGACCGGGTTCATCGGATATTACCTTTCCGCAAGAACAAGCCCCGAAGTTGAACATCCCTTACACGCCTATTCTATTAAATGAGGCGTACTTACAGGAAAAATCGCTAGGAGCGGCGGAAGACTTCATGTCCCTTTCAGAATACAATGGCAATTTGGGACGGCCGCATTATGCTTATGCAGCAAAGAAACTGTCTAAAGACATCAATTTCATTCTAACGGGTAATTTTGGTTCTGAGTTGTTTCGTGCCTTGCACGAGCCCGGAGTCATGATTAATCAATGCCTGATCGATGTGTTTTTGGCACAAGATGATAGCTGGAAAGAGAAGTTGAAAGCCGCTGTAGCCCAATGGGATGCAGCTTATTTTGAGGAACCCTTATCTGAATTGATTCAGGACTTGGAAAGTTATCTCTCCGAACGGCAGGAAATGGATCCCAATCATCGCTTCTACCAATTCGTTTACAACGAGCTTTTTCGGAAATACTTTGGGCCAGAACTGCAAATGCAAAGTCATTTCTTTAATAATAGAACACCCTATTTGAGTTTGCATTTGATGCAAGCTTTAAATAAAACCATATGGTCAGGTGTACATGCTCGCTTATTTGAGCAGCAGAAAAGCCGAAGAATGAAAGGGCAAATGTTTTATTCTGCTTTTTTGCGCTATGCTGATCGGCAGATGTATCACATGACGACGAATAAAGCCTGTCTCTTATACACATCTCCGAGCCCAC
>CAJXUM010001128.1 GCA_913060855.1 uncultured Lewinella sp.
GCATACGATATCAGCCTCGGTCTCGTGGGCTCGGAGATGTGTATAAGAGACAGAAGTAATACTTTTGAACCATCGTGCAGGCTAACACTGGCGGTACTTCCTTCCTCATAGTCTACCAGAATTTCTTCTTGGTGAGGGACAAAATCCAAAATAGAAGTCATTTCGATATGATCTCGGACGAAGTCGTATGATTTAGTAGAGCCTTTATTGTTATTAAAAGTTACACAAGGTGAAATCACATCCAGCAGTGCAAAACCTGGGTGCGAAATAGCGGCTTTGATCATCGGGATCAATTGACCTTTATCTCCAGAGAAGCTGCGACCCACGAAGGTGGCGTTGAGCTCCAATGCCATTCCCACCAAATCGATAGCCTGATAGGGATTGGCTACTCCACCAGCTTTACTAATAGACCCAAAATCGGCTGTAGCTGAATCTTGCCCTTTGGTCAAGCCATAACAGCCATTATTCATCACGATATAAGTCATATTGAGATTTCGGCGGATCACATGCACAAACTGCCCCATACCGATGGAAGCCGTATCCCCGTCTCCAGAAACGCCTAGGTAGATCAATTCCTTATTCGCCATATTCGCTCCGGTCGCAATAGATGGCATCCGACCATGTACCGAATTAAAACCATGCGAATTACTAAGAAAATAAGTAGGCGTCTTGGACGAACAACCAATGCCTGACAATTTGGCCAGACGATGAGGCTCAATCGACATTTCATAGCAGGACTGTACAATCGCAGCACTGATAGAATCGTGTCCACAACCTGCACAGAGCGTAGATATAGCACCCTCATAGTCCGCTTTAGCATAGCCTAGTTTATTCTTAGGCAAGGCGGGATGTCGAAAGGTAGGTCGTATATAAGTCATTTTTTGTTTGTTTAAAGCTGTGCGAAAAATAGATCAAGCGTTGACCAACTTGGTCTCCCCAATCAATTGCATGATTCTTTGAGCGGTGATCGGCATCCCATCATAATTGAGAATGGGAATGAGTCGATCAGGCGCTACTTCCAACTCATTGATCAGTAAAGACCTGAATTGTGCATCTCTATTTTGTTCTACGACATATATTTTCTTGTGCTGCGCCACAAAGTCGGCAACGTCTTGGTGAAAAGGGAAGGCTTTGACACGCATGGCATCCAATAAAATTCCGTCTTCCTCCAATAACTCCATCGCCTCTATAGCGGCATAGGTAGTCGTACCAAAGAAAATGAGTCCCAGCTCTCGATTATTCTCAGGACGATAAAGTTCTGGCGCAGGTACTAGTGTTTTGGCTGTATCCCATTTTTTGAGCAAGCGATCTACATTGCGCACATAGTCTGCTCCATCCTCGGTATATCTAGCATATTCATCCCGAGAAGTACCTCTGGTGAAGAAGGAGCCCTTGGTCGGGTGGGTGGCAGGTATCGTCCGATAGGGAATACCATCGCCATCGACATCTAGGTATCGTCCAAACTCTTTTCCATTTTCGAGCTCTTCTGCCGATAGCACCTTACCTAAGTCATAGGCCGTTTTCTCATCCCATTTGAAAGGAGGTGACATATGGTCATTCATCCCCAAATCTAGGTCCGTCATTAGGAACACCAGTGTTTGCAATCGATCGGCTAGGTCAAAGGATTTGGCGGCGAAATCGAAGCATTCCTTCGGCGTACTTGGGAAAAGCATGACATGCTTCGTATCACCATGAGAGGCATAGGCTGAGGATAGGATGTCAGGTTGCTGGGTGCGAGTCGGCATCCCCGTCGAGGGGCCTCCTCTTTGCACATTGACCAACACCACCGGTATTTCTGCAAAATAGGCAAGGCCGATGAATTCATTCATCAAAGAAACGCCCGGTCCACTTGTTGAAGTGAACGACCTGGCCCCATTCCAAGAAGCACCAATAACCATTCCGATGGCGGCCAATTCATCCTCTGCCTGTACAATGGCAAATTTGTTTTTCCCCGTTTCGGGATTGACCCGCAGCTTCTTGGCGTATTTCTCAAAGGCTTTGGCCACAGAGGTAGAAGGTGTAATAGGATACCAAGCCATAAAGGTGGCACCCGCATACAGACTACCCAGTCCTACGGCCGCATTACCATCAATCAAGATGCTGTCACCTACATTGTCCCGTCGCTCTAACCGAATAGATAGGGGATATTCGTAATGCTCTTTGATGTAATTGACCCCTAGCTCCAAGGCCACAAAATTGGGCGGAATGAGCTTGGGTTTGCGGCTAAACTGTTCGCTAATGATATTTTTGATGACATCTAGTTCGATATCTATCAAGGTAGCGACAGCGCCAAGGTATACGATATTCTTAAACAGTTGTCTTTGTCGAGGATCGGTATAATGATCACGGCAGAGTTGCGTCATCGGAATACCGACATAATGAATATCCTCTCGGATATAATCATCATATAATTTCTTGGTATTATCGTAGACCAAAAAACCGCCTGGACGCACGGATGCGATGTCCTTGGCTAAGCTTTGTGGATTAATGGCGACCATCAGATCAATACCATCTCTTCTCCCCAAATGCCCTTTTTCACTGATCCTTACTTCGTACCAAGTAGGTAACCCCTGTATATTGGACGGGAAAATATTCTTTGGGGATACGGGTAACCCCATTCGGAAGATAGACTTGGCAAATATATTATTTGCACTAGCGGATCCTGTTCCGTTGACGTTGGCAAAACGAACCACAAGTTCGTTTACTGCACTCACATTCAGCATACTTTGCTGGCTTTTGTTACATTGTATAAATACTTCATCATATCCCAAGCTCCGGTCGGACAACGTTCTGCACACAAACCGCAGTGGAGGCAAACATCTTCATCTTTCACCATCACGCGTTTTGTAGGTAGCAGGTCGGAAACGTACAGGTCTTGGGTGGTATTGAGCGCTGGCGCAGTCAGTCGAGTACGCAGCTCTTCCTCTTCACCATCTGCAGTGAAGGTGATACAGGAGGTAGGGCAAACATCTACGCAGGCATCACATTCTATGCAACGACTGGTAGCAAATACGGTTTGTACATCACAATTGAGGCTGTCTCTTATACACATCTCCGAGCCCACGAGACCGAGGCTGATCTC
>CAJXUM010001129.1 GCA_913060855.1 uncultured Lewinella sp.
TGTATAAGAGACAGGTTCAAGCCGCCAAAACTTGCCGATAAGCTCCTGGAAATATTTTGTAAACCTGAATTGCTGGAGGAAATTCAGGGGGATTTACAGGCCCACTTTCAGCGGACCATCTAACGAAGAGGGCTGCGAAACGCTCAATTCAATTATTGGTTTCAGCTGCTGCATTTTATCCGCCCTTTTGCCATCAAAAAGTTACAATTCAACGGAATACCCATGCTCAAAAACCATATTATTAGTTCCTTGCGTTTTTTTGGTAAACATAAAGGATTTACCTTAATCAATATATTTGGGCTAACCCTTGGATTTAGCAGCTTTCTACTGATTCTATTCTTTGTTAATCACGAGCTTTCCTTTGATCAATTCCATCAAAATACAGAGCGTGTCTATCGAGTCAATTTCGCTTTTCAAGATAACGCTGGGAATGTCACTACACTGGTGAATTCACCACCAGCACTGGCTTACGAAATCCAGGGGAAATTCTCAGAACTGGAAAAGATTTCAAGGCTGCGCTATGCGATGAACTCCCTTTTCTCAAATGAAGACATTCATTTTTATGAAGATCATGGTTATTATGCAGATTCCCTTTTCTTGGAAATTCTACAATATGAAATGTCATCCGGCGATCCGCATACCGCATTGGACCAACCCAATTCAATTGTGATCACCAAAGAGCTGGCGCTCAAGTATTTCAATGATCCAGACCCAATAGGAGCTACTTTATTATTTAACAATTCGATTCCACTAAACGTTACAGGGGTCTTAGCCAATGTTCCAGCGAATTCTCATTTAGACTTTAATTTTTTGATTTCTTTTCCAACTTACACCGTTCCGGAGGGGTATGCCTCTGATTTGACCAGTATGGGCTGGCTGGGCTTTCTGACTTATGTGGAATTGAAACCCAATACGGATTCAAAACGATTCGAAGCAGGTTTAACCCAATACATCAGGGATCTTAACCCCGACAATCCCAACCCGATCCTACCCATATTGCAGAACATATCCGATATTTATCTGGGGTCGGCCAACATGACTGATGATTTGGCGAGTCATATCCGGTCCGGCAACCGATTCAATGTAAAATCGCTCCTATTAGTAGCGATCTTGATCCTAGTAATTGCCGGATTCAACTTTTCAAATTTATCGCATGCTTTGTCCATCAATAGAAATAAATCCACAGGGATAAGGAAAGTATTAGGAGCCAACAGAAAAAGCATAGCAGCTCAATCCCTAACCGAATCTTTGATGCTGACCTTCTTTTGTCTGGCACTTTCTTTTAGCATCATTCTTGCCCTTTTTCCTTTAATTTCAAGGTTCATGATGTGGGAAATCGGTCTAGGGGCGGTCGAAATAGGTAAGGTGATCCCGGTATTGATCATAGTGGGAATTTTGATCGGGATCGTTTCCGGCCTGTATCCGGCCCTAAAACTTGCCGGAACTGATGTCATTAATTCGCTTAAGGGTAAATTAAGAGCAGAAAGAAGCCCGCTTCAATTAAAGGATGTACTATTAACGCTTCAGTTTGCTATCTCTATCGGATTGATTTGCGCCACTATCATCTTGACTAAGCAAATCAACTATCTCAGAAATACGGAAACAGGTTACGATGCGGAAAATGTCGTTTTGATACAAATGTTGCCCGAAAATATGTCTCGTTTTTTTGAGGTATACAAAGACCAATTAGTTCAGCATTCGCCTGTTATGAACGTAAGTCGGAGTGAAAGGGTCATTGGTGATCCATGGCCTTTCAGCGTCATCCGAAACGCTGGGGAAGATCCCGATATGAATAGAAGAATTTTCTTTAACCAGGCAGACTACGATTATTTCGCAACGATGGCCGTTCCACTAAACAGTGGACGTTTTTTCTCTAAGGAGTACCTAAACGATCCCACCAAATCCATTATTATTAATCAACAAGCGGTTGAAGACCTCGGCCTGAAAGACCCAATTGGACGACAAGTCCATTTTTTCGAATTGGATGGCCCTCGCACCATTGTGGGGGTGGTGGAAGATTTTAATTATACCTCCTTGCATCAGGAAATAGGTCCGGCTGCTATTGTACTTCCGTTCATCGACCTTGAATACATGTATGTTCGATTCAATCCAGGTAATCCGAGGACGCAAATCGCATTATTGGAGGACACCTGGCAAGAAATATCTGAAGGCACTCCATTAGAGTGGAAGTTTTTGGATGCCGATCTTCGGCGTTTGTACGAATCTGAGGAAAAATTTTCCATGCTGATTCAGGCATTTTCGATATTGGCCATTTTACTAGCCTGTATGGGCTTGTACGGAATGGTTACCTTCATGGTTAATAATCGAGTCAAGGAAATCGGGGTCCGAAAAGTACTTGGAGCTTCTTTGACATCCCTTTATTCCTTGTTTATGAAGACCTATCTCTACCAAACCTTCTTGGCAATGATCCTCACACTGCCATTGGTTCATTATCTATTAAATGACTGGTTGGAAAACTTTGCTTATCATATCCAAATTGGGTGGTGGATCTATCCAATAGCCACCCTTTTGTTGATTGTATTGATTTTGATCACCGTATCATTCCAAATAATGAAGGCAGCGCAAGCTAATCCAACTAGACTGTTAAGACATGAATAGACGTTTTGGCAACCTAGGTCCCTAAAAGAATTTTCATAATGATATTTTCTCGGACAAGGAAACCGGCTATGATAGATAAAACCAAAAAATGATAAGAAGCAACTCTTCTTTCATACTGAGTTGATTTTTCAACTGGGTCCGCGCTCTGGCCAACTGAACTTTGACGGTATGAACTGAAATCCCCAACTGTTGGGCAATCGTCTGATTATCATTCCCCTCAAAATACCGCATTTTGAAGATCTGGGATCGCTTCGGGGGCATGGCGTCCACAATTTGCCGTAGATAGGCTAATTCCTCCTCTTCAATCAATAGCACTTCTCCATTTCGGAGTTCCGTCGCACTATATCTTTCAATATATTTTTGTTTCAACCTTTCATAAGAGGCTATTTTTTTTAGATAGTCGAAAGCAGTGTCTTTAGCTATTTTATACCTGTCTCTTATACACATCTGACGCTGCCGACG
>CAJXUM010001130.1 GCA_913060855.1 uncultured Lewinella sp.
CTCTTCGTCGGCAGCGTCAGATGTGTATAAGAGACAGATCCATTCTCCTGCATCACTTCTCCCAAAGTCAGCGCATTAGGCGTCAGCCTACCCATATAACCTGGCAGCCCGCGACCTCCGCCGGCAAAAGACCCTATTCCCGCCTGATGCGGAAACAAGCCCGTCAACAGAGCCGCCCGACTAGGGCAACAACGCGCCGAATTGTAAAACTGCGTAAACCGGAGACCGTTTTCGGCCAGTTGGTCCAAATTCGGGGTTTGGATTTCACTCCCGTAACACCCCAGATCGGAATAACCGAGGTCATCGGCTAGGATGATGAGGATGTTTGGTTTTTCTACAGTCTTTTCAGCCGTACAGCCCGTTAATACCCAGAGGGCAGCTAGCATAAAAACCAGTGTATTTTGCATGACAATTACTTTTTTTGGTGGGATACGCCTGGGTTCTCCAGGCCATTTATCAGGACGGGTGACAGTTACCTCCAAGATAGTAAAAGTGATATTATAATTTATCTCTTTTGAATTTACTTTGATGGATGGGGTGGGAATGAAGCCAGGTTAGACATCAGAAGTTTCGCGCGTCCCGGCTTGAGGAAACTTCTGATGTTTGTGCTATTTTCCCAAATATCTACCCTTCAAATATATGTTGGCGACAAGCTCATGCTTGTTGGCCTACTTTGGTGGCGAGCCAGCTCGCTGTCATTAGCCCGGCGAGCTGGAGCTCGCCCATTTGGACCGCATACCAGCAGGAGCTGGTAGCGAACTTCCCATGTCTTAAAAAGGATATTAATCAGAGAGAGACTTCAGAAGTTTTCTCCGTCACGTCATAGGAAATTCCTGAAGTCTAACCCCCAGCTATTTTAGCCATTATTACAATGAAGTGATTCAATGGAGCGATTACCTACTCCCGCCCAAACCGATACAACTTCATCACTGAAGGTTTAACAGGAGTACTCCGCGGCTTATAGAATCTACGCTTGCCCATCGTCTCCCACCGGAGGGCATAGTATTCGTTGGGTGTTTCAGGTGAAGCATCAATTTTCTTCCAGCTGACAGCAGCACTGTCGATGCCGGAGCTGGGGGTTAAGAGTTCAGCCGGATAGGGCGAGTTTTCTGCCATAGTGCGGGGCCGGTCTTCCCGTAGCGATAGGCTGGCGGGATCTACAATCAATTCACCCTGCCCTCTTTTTATATGTTGGTAGGCGATTACAATTTCTCCCGCAGGATTGACATAACAATTTTGTAAACGAATCTCGAAGGTAATGGACCCTGGTCCGGAGAAGGCCCAACGATAGTCCCAGTTTGAAACTTGTTTGATCAACCATTTCCCATCGCGGCTGACAGCTAGGAAGAGCTGGCTTTTACCTAGGCTATCATATTTCATATAGGCAATCATCGGCTTATCGTTAGCATCAAAAAACAGCTTGGCGCCTCCATTAATCGCCCCTCCTCCGGGAGGCACGGGATCGACCGTAAGCTGGTCCAATAGCGGCGTAAGCGGAAGGGCTACTTTTTGTCCGCCTTGCGTTTCCCAGCTCATCAAATCCCGGCTACGGGCGTAGGAGAGGTCATGGTTGGTCTCGCAAGCTGGCGTATCCCTCCATAACCACAGCATGTGAAAAAACTGATCAGGGCCTAATACGGGGCCGCTTGCATAAGCACTCATTTGATTGAGCCCGTCAAAGAGGGGTTGATCTGTCAATCGTTGGAATGATTTGGATGGCTCATTGTATATATTCGAAATCGTGATGCCATTGCCACTTCCCCCTTTTCGATAGGAGTAGATCAGTGCGCCTGCTGCGTTCTTTATAAATTTAGGATAGGTGCAGCGGGACTCATCCTGGGTGGAAACTAGTGGAAATACTTTTTTAAAGGTAGAGATATCATGCGCTCGTTCCGTCTTGAAATAGATGAGCGTATCGTTGTGCATATTACCACTCAGGTGAAGGCAATTTTCCCGATCCATAGCCAATGCAATCCGATTATGGCTATCCCAACCGACTTTCGTAGGTAGGATCTTATAATTCCATTTTGGGTCTGTCGTTTTCCTGGCCGCGACCGTTAATTCTCGGTGCTTATTGTAATAAGCTATGAATTGCCAATCGCCGGAGGTCAGGGAGGCAAAACCCACCGGGAAGTCGGCGATCACGGAATCAACGTCAATGGTCTCCAAAATCTTGACGGATTCCGTAGCCTTATCTAACCGAGCTGGATCAAGCCTTTTGCAAGCGCCACTTCCAAAGACAATGAGACAGAGCCCTGTAATCAGTGATGAAAAAAGGATAAATCTTTTCATTTTACATTTAGCTTTGATGATGACTAGGAATAAGGGATAAATACTTGAATACTTGTTTGGAGATGCCCATTTGAGTTTGTCTGACTGCCATGCAGGCGGCAAAATATAAAAAATGCAGCTGATGAATGCAGTGAATTTATTTAACGACAATGAGAAATCTATTCTGTACTATGTTGTATTGTGCTACGCTCTCATTTGCGTCCCATAAGGTAGCGGGCATTTTTTAAACCACTTTCCAGGTGATCAGTTAAATATCATTAAACCATTACAATGGGTACACAAATTCAAATCGGGCTATGTATACTTTTAGTTTTTTGCTCCTGCTCGAGTCAAAAAACGGTCGTCATTCATGATAATTTAGCACTAAAGAAGGTCCTCAAGTATCAGGAAGATTTTGAAAAGGGCTTAGAAAATTGGAGCGTGGAACAGATGGAGGGAGGTACGGTAAGGACAGCAAATGGCAAAATGGAAATTACCGATGTGGCCGGCTGTACCGTCTGGTTTAAGCAGCAGCTGGCAGCTCCACTATTAATAGAATATGATGTTGTCGTGATTGACCAAGATGGTCCGCAAGATCGAGTTTCCGATCTCAATTGTTTTTGGTTGGCGACGGATCCCCAGCATCCCCAAGATTTCTTTGCTGGCAGCCAAGAACGCCAAGGGAAGTTTAAAGACTACAACCCTTTGCAATTGTATTATGTAGGTCTTGGCGGACATAATAATACCAAGACTCGATTTAGAAGCTGTCTCTTATACACATCTCCGAGCCCACGAGACCGAGGCTGATCT
>CAJXUM010001131.1 GCA_913060855.1 uncultured Lewinella sp.
CGAGATCAGCCTCGGTCTCGTGGGCTCGGAGATGTGTATAAGAGACAGATCTAGTCCTGCTTTTTCAATGAGTTGCGCGTAGAACTGGGGTTCCAGGGAGCCAATGGAGACGTATTTTCCGTCTTTGGTTTCATAGGTGTCGTAAAAGTGAGCGCCTGAATCTAGGAGATTGACGCCGCGTTTGGGGGTCCACATGCCCATCGCATGCAGCGAATTGAAAATGCTCATCAACACGGCTGAACCATCCGTCATGGCGGCATCGACCACCTGGCCTTTGCCCGATCGTTGTGTTTCGATCAAGGCGGCTAATATCCCCGTCACCAGAAACATTCCTCCTCCTCCGTAATCACCCACCAGGTTCAAGGGAGGAACAGGCTTGTCGTCGGCTCTACCCGTCGCGAATAAAGCCCCCGTTAAGGAGATATAGTTGATGTCATGACCTGCCGCCTTTGCCAATGGCCCTTCTTGGCCCCAACCCGTCATCCGACCGTAGATCAGTCTAGGATTACGAGCCAAGCATATATCCGGCCCTAAGCCCAGTCGCTCCATGACGCCAGGCCGAAATCCTTCAAATAGGACATCGGCTTGCTCAATTAGTTGTAGTAATGTTTCGACGCCTTCCGGCTGCTTCAAGTTGAGTGCGATAGATTTTTTACCACGGCGATTGCAATCGGGCATGCGATGCTCCTTCGATACCGAGTAACGTTCAACAACGATCACTTCAGCGCCCATGTCAGCCAATAACATGCCGGCAAAAGGGCCTGGCCCGATGGCGCCCATCTCTATGATTTTGATTCCTTGTAAGGGTCCCATGTAGTGGTTCTTTTTTTTCAGTGTTAAGTAGTTCGCCAAATTAGACTATACACTTCTGATGGGCCCTTTTTTCCTTACTCTTCGTTGAGGAACCACCTCCCTTAGCGCGGCTAAGGTCGGGAACCCTCGTTTCGATTAAGAAAAAAATTCCCTCAATCAGAGATACACAAATGATTTTGGCGAGCTACTTAATAGTCTATTCGTATTTGTACATCGACGCCGGAATTTCCGTAAGTGGCGATTTGGGAATGAGCTCGGCACCCAAGTGCTGCGCCGCCGCACAAGCGGCATTGACGCCCGTCGGCATCGCTCCTTCTAGCCATCCTCCTGCCCATGAAATACTATCCCCGGCTAAAAATAAGCCCTGGTTTTTGGCCTGAAACTGGAAGTAAGCATCGTGATTGGCTTGTTCCTGCCCAGGGTAGTTGAGTTTAAAGGCACCGTACATATTGGTGGTGTTTTCCCAATCGATATAGCTCATCTTTTCCCGTTGTTCATCCAGTAGTTGGGCGAATGTAGGATCAATTTTTTCAATAGCTAGCAGAAATTGTTGATAGCGTTCTTCTGGACTTAGGGCTAATAACTTGGAAGAGTCATCGCCCCAAACATAGGAAATCAGCACCACACCCTTACCGGAAGTATCGGGCTGGGATGTTTTTGTTTTTTTATCATAAATATCGGGGTCGTAATTCATGCAATAGAGCCCACGCATGAGTTCATCGGTCTGCATATTAAATGATAGATCTTTTCCCGTAGGATTATTAGCAGCATACCAAAACTTAGTGCGTGTACTCACGAATAGCTTAGAGGAGTTCATCAGGTGCAAATTCCGGATGGCGACTTTAGATCCCTGATCTATTAAAGAGTCCGATAGCTTTTTGGATGTACTGGTCACACCTTCAACGGTTAAGCCCATATACTCCATCGATCGGGTAGTTGTGGCTACGATGACAGCATCAAAACTTTGATCTGCTGCTCCTGAGGAGAAGGATAATTTGTACTTGTTTTTAGTTTTGGAAATGTTGGCGATTTTATGATTCATCCGCAGGGTCACTCCTTGCTGTATCGCCGAAAGAAAAGCATCTACTAGCGAGATGATTCCGGATTGCAACAATTCTTGCTTGTCTTCCCAGGCATTAGCAAAGAGTCGTAAAATATCTAGAAAATTAACTACGTAGAGCGGCCCAAAACCGCCTGACCCGACACCTAGCGCACCAAATTTATTCATATCCTCCTGCGTCCACTTTTGTTGCACGATCTTCGTGTTCTGCCCTAAGTCGTAGACTGCTTTGTAATAGGTGACATTCCTGTATTGGATAATCATCTTTTGCCAAGCTTTGATGACCCCTTTCTTATTGGCTTTGGTTGGTTTTTGCTGGTAGATCGCCCAGAAATCAAAGAGTTTGCTAGGTTTATTGGTATTGGGTTGATTGGCATCTCCCAATAGATAAGTGAGCATTGCTCCAAAATCCCTTCCTATCCGCTGGAAGTCTTTGTCATCAGGGGTGGGAGTACCAGCAGGCCAATTGATGACCCGATTTTCATACAGCAACTTAGTCGGCACACCGGTATGACCCGGATCAGGAAAATTGGGTACGGGTTGCAAATTGAATTTATTCAAATAGTGGAAGAGCGTGTAAGAAGTAGGCGGAAAACGCATGCAACCCATCTCAAATATCTTGTCCTGGTGCGGAGCATCTGGCACCACGATAGAGTGCATTCTCCCGCCTGCCCGATCGGCTGCTTCGAAAAGACTAACACTGATGTTTTTCACCCTTGATAATTCGTAGGCAGCCACCAGGCCGGAGGCCCCTGCCCCGATGATGGCTACCTTTTTCTTCGTTTTGGGCCCTTTGCTAGCAATGCTGTTGTTTTTATCAGCCGACTTTAAAAAGGCACTATAATCAAATAGCGTATCGATCATTGAATGGGGAACAAACTCTTGGTTTTGTTGACTTTTTTTGAGTAATTTTAGTTGTTTAGGATGTTGACGAAAGGTTCCGCGTGGAAGGGATAAAAACGACATAGTTTTTGAGATTTTAGGTAGATGATAAGGTAGCAAAGTAAAGTCTACTGACGGAAGATAAGGAATTTTCTTCCTTCGCTGACTACAAAATTGTCAGAGAGCGTTTTTTGTATTCAATAGACTTTAGGCTGAAATAGGTTGTATAAAGATGGAAATTACCTTTTAAGCAAGGCGAGGCTCGAAGAAGGAGCACCTGTCGAGCCGCCAGGCAGGATAGCCACAGTTACGCGACTGATGAAGAA
>CAJXUM010001132.1 GCA_913060855.1 uncultured Lewinella sp.
CCGGCTTCCCATTTCCAATTTCCGATTCCCCCCTCAATAAGCTAGAGAATGAGGCTTCAGCAGACGGAAGCACTTTTCATGAAACTGCTGCTGACAGGACTATTACTCCAATACAACGAACTCCTGCTTGTGATGAAATAACGCAAGCAGGAGTCCGTCATTTAGAACAGCAGTAAGAAATATAGTATATTTTCAGTTTATAGGAGGAAATGTAAAATTAGTAAAGGAAATCTTTGGCTATTCAGGTTGTCTAATCACTTTCAACTCATTCACTAAACCTGGCCCAGTGAAAGTATTTCTACCTTTACTCTCTTTGCTCTTTTTTGCCCTTGATGGCATCAGTCAACCCCTTCCTTGTACCGATCCACCCACCATGACTTCTACCTGTGCAGAGGCCTGTATCATTTGTGATATAGATGGCTTTAAGGGGCGACATCAAGCGACGATCGTCGGGGAAGCCCCTCCTGGTTTTGCTGGCGAATGCACCTTCACCGCTCACAATATGCAATGGATTGCTTTTATTGCTGGAAGTGTGGATTTAGAGGTCAAGTTATCCGTTTCCAATTGCAGTGATGGGCGAGGATTAGAATTTGGTCTATATCGAGGTATCGACTGTCAGAATTACAAACGGATTTCTAATTGCTTTGGTGGAGCGGCGGGAATTATTCGGCCCGGAGCAAGTGGTACGATAAAAAACACAGAGCCATTGGTGATCGGTCAATACTACTACATTGTCATGGATGGCGGCTTGGGCGATAATTGCGATTGGACTTTTGATGTAGTGGCTGGAGATACACGAGTGGCACCACTGGAAACTTCTGGGCCTATCGATGGATATTTTTCAACTTGTCCAGACGTTGAGAATACCTATACTGTTTCTCCACCAATCGGAGCCACAGCCTTTGAATGGACCCTCAATAATACCGTGCTCGACACGGATAATGACACCATTCAAATCACCTTTGAAGCCGACGCAGCTTATCAATTGTGTGTCACAGCCAGTAATGCCTGCGATGAGGCCCCACCTAGCTGTCGGGTGATTATTGTGGAATCGATACCTACTACTTTTTTAGCTGAAAAAGTATGCGCCGACGAAGCCTATGAGGTTGCAGGACTAACCCTGGATAGTACCGGCATTTACGAATTTCCACTCTTAACAGAAAAGGGCTGCGACAGTCTGGTGATCTTGGATTTGGAAGTAGTCCCGGTGCCGATTCTTGATCTCGATTTGAATATTTGTGAGGGGGATTCACTCTATATCGGCGACACCCCTTATTTGGCTACTGGGGCCCACCAAGAACGACTCCTAACCGATTTGGGTTGTGATAGCATTATCAATTTAGATTTACTGGTGGTGATCTGTCAAATCAAAGCCTCTCAGGTCATCGAGCCGGTCGTATGTCACGGTGAAAGCTCCGGGCGGATCAGTTTTCAAGTGGATCGAGGTACGCCGCCATTTAGCTACAATTGGGCTAAAATTGACGATCCTAGCCTTACGGGTACGGGAGCTATTAATAGCTTAGGCGTACCGGAGCTGATTCCTGATGTACCGCAGGGAACTTACTTGATTAATATTTTTGATAATTTCGGGAATACCACCATCCTCATTTCGGACGTCCCCGAACCCACCCCACTCGCTGCCACCTTCGATGCCGTGGATAGAAATGGGTTTAATGTCAGTTGCTTTGATAGTGCCGATGGTCAGTTGACGGTTCTTCCCAGCGGTGGCATTAGCCCTTACCAGTTCTTATGGGAGGATGGAAGTCAAGCTAATCAACTACAAAATCTAGCGGCCAATACCTATAGTGTGAATATCACCGATAATGTGGGCTGTATATCCGTTTTTGAGTACACATTGCGTGCTCCTGCTGACATCACTTTCGAAATACTGGCCAATGATCCAGATTGTGAAGGCATTGATACTGGTAGCATTCTATTTGAAAATGTAAACGGAGGCGCCCCCGACTATAACTATCAAATAACGGGTTTCCCCACTAACACGGCGCCCTTGTTTGATCAATTATTGCCCGGAGAATATGAGGCTGTAGTCACCGACGAAAATGGATGTACAAAAAGTGAAAGTCTAAGCCTAGTTGCCGCCGCCATCCCCTCTATTGACCCCATCGGGGATATCAGGCTGAACCTAGGTGACAGCCTACTGCTGCAAGTGTTGACCAATAATGTTGGCCTTAGTAATATCCAATGGGATACCCTGGTGGGGCTTTCCTGTGAGGATTGCCTAACGCCTGTCGTCAATCCACTAAATACAACAGACTACACCCTGTCTATCACCTCGACAGATGGTTGCACTACCACGGCCTCCTTTACCGTCCAGGTTCTAAAAAACAGGCGTTTTTACGCCCCAAATATCTTTAGTCCCAACTTGGATGGACAGAATGATTTCTTCAATGTTCTGGGAGGCGGGGAAGTCTCCAAGGTTTTGAAACTAAGCGTATTCGATCGCTGGGGTGGATTGGTCTATGAAAATACGGAACTGGATCATCGCGCTATTAGCAGTGGTTGGGATGGAATGTATAAAGGTAAGATCGTCGAGAATGGAGTATATGTTTGGGTAGCTGATATACAATTTATTGATGGGTATCAAGAGGTATTTGCAGGTGATGTTATGGTGGTGAAATAGGATAGAGCCACGGAGCTTTGGTCACGCCTTTTGATTTTGATTTTCATTAATGTTTTGATTATAAATGGCCGCAGGAGCTGTCGGAGACGAGGACGGGACGGGTGCCGGTTGGAAACCGGGCACCAACGGTGTGGCAGCGCTGAGACTAGGCTAAGACTTCAGAAGTTTCCTTTGTCATGCCTAGGGAAACTTCTGAAGTCTAGCGCTGTGCCATTACCAATCCGCCAAGCGCCCCTGGATATATTGTCACCTGGTGTAGGCCACAAGCTCATGCTTGTAGGCCAGCTTACGATGCGGGCTCCTGCCCGCAGTCTTCATACGTTTTGATTCCATTTCACATTTTGATTTTGAAAGGACAGCAGGAGCTGTCGGAGGCGAGGGCGGGGCAGGTGCCGGTTGGAAACCGGGCACCAACGGCTTAAGCGACTTAGGCTAAG
>CAJXUM010001133.1 GCA_913060855.1 uncultured Lewinella sp.
CTATCCTCTTCGTCGGCAGCGTCAGATGTGTATAAGAGACAGGCCTTCCACCGTGTAATCGCTGACGGTAATGGGTGAAACGCCTTCTCCTTTAAAAGCGCTTATGCCGGTTAAAATGGAATGGGTAGGTACGGCAAAATCATCGGTACTAACGGTATAGGTGCCCCCATCTTGATTCATCGTCCAGCCGAAGCGCCCGAGGAAGTGTTGGTCAGAATCGGGGGCTTTATGCCAGTCGGAGCCAAAGTTGGCATCGCTGATAAACAAGGCCGCTCCTCCTGCTTTGATATATTGTTCCAGGGCATCCACCATCTCACTAGAATAAGCCGTGTTATTAGAACCGAAAACGATCACGGCGTAGTCGGAAAGAGTGATAGCGGTTAAATCGACGGGGGTATTGTCCTCCGCAGCGCCTTCCGATATCTCTTCCAGGACAAAACCTTCGTCACGCAGGGCATCCGCCAAAGTTCCCCAGCCGTGGTTGCCACCCCAGGTATCATAATCATCGATGCTACACAATTGATGGTCTTGTCCGCCTTCTAGGAAGCCGCCCGTGCCGCTACCGCCTTTTATGAATAAAATCTTATCGTTATCCTGCGCAAAAGACGAAAAGCAAAGGAATAAAAAGAGTAATTGACAAAGTGCGGGTTTCATAGAAGATGTTTTATGAATAGATCGGCTTACCCTCGATCTTCTGATAAGCCTCTAGTAACCAAGCCCTATCTGTTAGTGGATTAGTTTCCGTTATTTTTTGCTTCAGGTCCTTCATTTTTTTAGGCTTCCTCCGCATCAATTGAAAAAGTAGATCACAGAAGTTGAGGTATGTATATTTAATGTTCGAGGAGATGTTTTTATTGCGTTTTAGAAAAACGTTAAAAGCCGCTAGGAGCGATAATAATGCATTCTCTGCATCGGTCTCAAAATAGATTTTGGCCAACATGACGCGAGCACCTAGGGTATAATTGATATCGTCATAAGCTACCTGATTGAGATGAGTTAAGGCCTGGTCAAAGTCCTTGGTATAGTAGTACAATTCTGCATAATTATAGTGCAGTGCATTTTCTTGGAAACTAGCCGGAAGTAGTGGTGCATAAGTGGGGATAAAAGTAGCAATCCACTCGTATCGGGCGAGTCGAAGGGCTAGTTTGACCACATTGGTAAAAGTCCAAGGAGAGAGATGGTTCTCTTCTAGAAATATCTTGGAATCAATGCCTTTGATATAGAGCGACAAGGCTTCTTCTACGTATTTTGCTTCTCCCTTACGGATTTTCCGCGCACAGTAATTGATAGCAAAACGGTAAATATCTGCCAGCTCTTCATTGGGTATAGGCGCCGCATCACCGTCTAGTAGTTGTTTCAATTTCGTAAAATGAGATTCATGCTCCTCTTCCAAGGCCGAGAGCAAGATGGTGTGATACATTTCAATAATGAGCTCTCCGAAGAAGGCCTTCTCCTTGAGGTGTAGCAGCCAGGCATCAGAGATAGCTAGTTCGTAATCGGCTGTAATAATAGCTTGACGATCGAGCATGATACAGGCATGTCTCAACTTCTGCAAAAAGTAGTAGCGATCGAGATCATCCGATACCCATTGCAGGTTATCATCGAATCGACGAACCCGCATTTGTTGAAAGTGGGTATCCTTGATCATCGAAAAACGGAGGTGATCTTCAAAAAACACGGCATCTCTATAAGTGTTTTTTGCAAAAAAACTTTCCAATTTTCTTACTTCTTGCCGATAGTATTTATCTAATTTTTTCTCATTGTAAATCGCCGCCAAATCCAATTGCTGCTTTAGATCTTGACTAGCGTATCGCTCGTTGAGGAGGTAGGCTTCCGCCAGTTTGCAGAGATCACTCATCAAATAACGAACCTGCTTGTCTTCATATTTTTGTCCAGGAAACAGCGCTTGAAAGATAATGGCTTTACTAGGAAAAGTAGGTACTCCCTTCTGCAACAGTATGGCATAGAAAGAGCGAAGTATTTCTCGTTTATTGAAGTAGGGCGAGGCGAGAAAGTCCTTGAAGGCACTCAGTTGGCTAGGTTCAAAGGTATTTAGAATATCAAGCAGTTTACTATTCTTCATAAGAGCTAATGTAGGCTAGCGGTCGAAAAATCAGTTTTCTGACTAAGTATAGTAGGTTCATTGATTCCGACAAAACAATTATTCATATATTTATTAGTGCAAATTATAAACTATCAAAACACACGTTATCAGCTATTTACCAAATATCACTTCCTGTAATTAAGAGGTGAAAAATAATTTAAACTTTGACAAATATAAAAAAATGTAATTGCTTTACACATACACTAAGGGTACTTTTGAGTCGTTAATAGTGATCAAACATAGGATTGTATGGGGATTAAATTGTTTAGCCGTATTTTATGTAGTGCCATTTTCTTATTCCATGTTTCATCGATAGATGGGCAAGTCTGGCCCGGGGATGTGAACAACAATGGGATAGTCAATGGAGCCGATTTGCTGTATTTGGGGACAGCATATGGGAGTACCGGTACGCCGAGAGCAGAGGTAGATAGTGACTGGGAATCGAAAACAATAGTGGAGGCCTGGGGCTTGAGTTTTCCTAATGGCTTGGATTATGCTTATGCCGATTGTAATGGTGATGGTGTGGTGGATGACTTAGACCTGGAAGATGGAATTATCGAAAACTTTCAAGAGGTACAGCCCGGGTCAGGAATCGGTGATTATCAAAATGGGGTCAGTGGGACAGATGCTCCGCTAAAATTGGTGCCCAGTGTTGATTTTTCCAATGGGGATCTTACCCTTAAGATAGGTCTCTTTTTAGGTAATGTTGATTTTGAAATTACAGATTTGTATGGCCTAGCCTTACAATTGAGTTATAAATCAGGCATCATCGAGCAAGCTGATTTCGACTTTGATTTAACGGAAGACAGTTGGATTGATGACCCTGCCGGTCTGAATTCAGCGCTTTTATTTGAAGATGATGATGATTCGGGTACCGCAGAAGTAGCCATCACCTTGACGGACCCGATGCAACGTCGGTCGGGCGCAGGTAGAATCCTGTCTCTTATACACATCTGACGCTGCCGACGAAGAGG
>CAJXUM010001134.1 GCA_913060855.1 uncultured Lewinella sp.
CTCGGTCTCGTGGGCTCGGAGATGTGTATAAGAGACAGCCTCAATATCAGTTCCTTTTCTTAAAATCAAATAAGTTTTGGCGGAATGGGAAGTCCAATTTTTCGCATAAGGATCATTGGCTAATAATACGTCCAAGCTTAGAATAAAGTCAAATGCTTCGGTAGTATTGGCTGGAAGATCCTCAAGAATTCCGGAAACTTGAAATACGCCTTCAAAAGTGCTATGCTTCCACTCCACCGTTTGACCAATAATATGATCAGTTGATGGGAATAGTTTTTTTGCTAATTTTTCTGACAATATGATACCATCCTTTTGGGTCAAGATATGATCGGGATCGCCACTGAGGAGACGGTAGGAAAATACCTTGAAAAAGTCCTTGCTAGCATAGATACCCTTAGTTTCGGCTTGCGTATCTTCTTGTGACATGATGCCTTCCTTATGGCGCCATGAAATAAAATCATTGACAGATACCGCATATTCTACTTCCGGCATTTCTTCTACCATGGCTGCGGCCATTGGTATTGGGGTACTTTCTAAAGTAAGAATATCATGAGGGGCGTCAAGATTAGCCATCGCGTGATAAAGTTGGCCATCCTTATCATGGAATTTATCAATACTCATTTCATCATGGAGCCAAAGGTATATCAAGAGCATGCAAGCCAAGCCAGTGGATAGACCAATTAAGTTGATGAGAAAAGATGTCTTGTTGCGATTAAAGTTTCTTAATGTTAGAATAAGGTTGTGTCTTAACATGATGGAAGTTTGCAAGGGTAAATGAGCGGCACGAATCATGCCTGGCCGGAATAATTGTAGTACATCTTTGTACAGCAAATATTTGGCCTTTCTACTTCCTACGTTAGCTATTCTACGTTGATACAATTCCAGCAAATCACCTTCGATATCGATATAATAGTCTGGTATACAGAACAATTTTAGCAGTCGAAAGGGGAGTTTAGGTGCTGGAGGATAATTCATTTGATGCGGATATACTAATCAAGGTTCAATATGATGTTTGGCAGGGCATCCCACAATGTATTACGGGTTTCGCGACTATACATAATGGCTTTTTTCCCATAGGCAGTGATCGTGAAGAAGAGCTTTGGGCGCCCACCTCGAGCTGGAGCGGTTTCTCCATGGCTGGATTGTAAAAAACCTTTTTTTTCCAAGCGACGCAAGGTCGTTTGAAGTGCTCCGACGCTTACTTCCCGATTCAGTCTTTTTTCGATTTCATCCTTTATCGCAACGCCATAAGCCTTGCCATGTAAAATGCCAACCGTTAGGAGAACAACCTCCTCAAATTCGCCAATTTTTAAGTGCTCCATTATCAAATACTATATTGTAGTATTGCAATGTAGCGAAAAAAAAATGACAAAGTCAAGCTTAGAGAAAAATTAGTGCTGAAAGGGTAGGGGAGTGCAGCCAAAGGGATTATGGGTGGAAAACACCCGCAATGGCTCTCTGTGGACCCTCGCAATGGTCAGTGCACTATAAATTTAGCCAATAATTGACCTTCAGGACCAAGCCTCTATTTTTTGGACCCCAAAATTCCACGGCATAATTATCGGTATAAACGATAAATAGATCGGATAGCGGTTGGAAACGCCATTGGAGTCGACTATTGACATTGAAGTTGTCATTTTGCGTATTGTACTGCAAGAAAGTCGTCCAAAAAAGATTACGAGAGAAATTCAACTCTATTTTTGGGCCTACCAAAAACAAGGATTCTTTGCCATAAGGTTCAGGAAACTGCAATTCGTTTTGCACAAAATTGAGTCCGAAATTACCCCAAGGTTGAACACGATACCTTAGGTTGAGAGAATACTGGGTTCGATCGCCGTTGTAGAAGCCCCCCATTTCAATACCCGCTGATAAACTAAAAAGTTTTCGTTGATCTGTTCGGTAACTAATCGAAAAATAGTCATAGGTGTATTTCCCAATCGGCAATGGCTCAGCATCAGTGAAGTCAAAGGGGAAGAGTAAATTGTAAGTATCATGGTTGACACCAATACTGAAGGAGCTAGAATTCCGGAAAGAAAGTTGATATTCCACTTCACTCGTGTTACCAATGAGTTGATTATCATTAGTAAAGTCTAGTATATTTCGCACCGCAAACTGATGAGAAATGATTTTGGGTGTATTCTTTGGGTATAGGGTATAACTTAAGCGCGTAAACATATGATTAAAGCCGATCTGGATCGTAGTATCACGTGCGGCATCATAATGATTGAAGCGCGGAATAAATCCCATATCTGCAAAATAATTATTGCCGACCCCTGCTAGGTTATTGTAGAAACTCAGCGTTCTACTATTATAACTGACGATCGTGTTGTAGTAATAATTATCCCCTTTTACGCCATCACTAAAAGCTTGGCTATAACCACCGACGCCCCGCCATTTACCCCCTAGTGATTGATACTCAAACTCTAAGCCGCCCGTTCGATTATAGTCTTTGAATTGAAACTTACCATCTTGTACCGATTGCCGATTATGGAAGTAGCCTTTGATTACCGATCGTTTCAGCACCCGTTGATTCAAGGCGATGGAGGTGTAGTTTTGCCCTAGAAATGCATCTTGTTCTTTGGTTTGGATATTCATGACGCCAATCCGAAAATCCTTATTTACATTACCACTTAATCGCAAACCGTAGCTAATGGGGATGGTATTATTGTCTTCATCTAATCCAATGCGACGGGAAAAGAAGGGGCGCATGGGCGGAATCCCTACATTTTCAAAAAGATCACTGTTCTCTAGGAAAAATAGGCGCCGTTCGGGAAAGCGAACATTAACAGTCGACAAATTAGTGACTTGTTCATCGACATCTACCTGTGAGAAATCTGGATTGACCGTAATGTCTAAATTAAGGTTAGAGGTTACCGCTACTTTTGCATCAGCGCCATATTGAAACTTACCTTCCGTGGGACTCCCTTCTTCAAAATCCTTCAGACCAGAGGTGAGTGCATAGGGGATGACAGATATATTGCTTTTTACTTTTTTAGGAGGTGTATCCCAAATCAATGCGCCGGTATACCCCTGTCTCTTATACACATCTCCGAGCCCACGAGACCGAGGCTGATCTC
>CAJXUM010001135.1 GCA_913060855.1 uncultured Lewinella sp.
GATCAGCCTCGGTCTCGTGGGCTCGGAGATGTGTATAAGAGACAGGCTTCATAGAGAGGGAGTGGACGGTTTCCTACCAGTGACATATCACCTTTCAAGACGTTGATTAGCTGTGGCATTTCGTCGATACTAGTCGCTCGGATCAAGCGACCGATCCGTGTAATCCTTGGATCCTTTTTGATCTTATAGAAGGTTTGTCCGTTGGTGGATTCTCTTTCTTGAATGAACTTTTCCTCACTGACGAAGCCCTGATCCATCATCAATAGTTCGATTTCTTCCTCTTCCGTGGTGATTTCACCATTTTTAACTAATGCAGCAGCAGAAAAGTAATGATTCTGGTCTTTTAAATCAACGAGATTAACATCTGCGTCAGTACGCATAGAGCGAAACTTATAAAAGTCAAAAATGCGGAAACCTTGCCCCGCCCGTTTGGAAATGTATAAAACGGAACCCCTGGATTCGAGCTTAATCAATAGCGCTACCAGGATCAGTACGGGCGATGCCAGCAGGAGTAGCAAGCTAGCACTAACAATATCAAAAGAACGTTTCCACAGGGGGAGTTTAAAATCCTCAGCAGAAAATGTTTCTGGCGTTTCCGTTGAGTCAGATTCGAATGACGGTTTATCCGTAATGGCTGGTGACAGTAGTTGCTGTATTCGACTTTGCAGTCCGTCTGCCATAGCGGGATAAATGAAGTAATCTTTTACTTGGAATTTTTTGGATAACTGTAAGAGTTGGAGAGAAGGATAGCTAGACACCACAAAAAAAGGAATCGCGGTCCATTTGTCTTGCTTCAACATTTGATAGCGCAACTGCATAAATTCGTCACAGCTATCATGGCTAAGATCAAAAATAATAATATTAGGTAAGTTGGGTGTAGTCGACAGAAAATCAATAAAGGAGTTCCCTAGGTGAAAAAAAGAGAAGGTAGCATTCAGTTCAGGGCTCTTTTCCTTGATGTGGAAAGGGTCTTTGCCAATACAGGCTATATTTTTCATGTTTAAACTTTACTTAGGCCTAGATGGAACTTGATTTTGATGGATAGTTCTTGCGGGTTGAAGGGCTTAATAATATAATCTGCCGCCCCGGATTCTAGGCACTTGATTCTTTCCTTACTGTTGTCGATACTCGACAAAATGAGTACAGGAATATCGTGAAAAAGTACAGAGTATTTTAAATGGTTGAGGAATTCATAACCAGACATCCCTGGCATCTTCAAATCTAGGATAATGAGAGACGGGAAATTTCCTTCGTCCAACCAACTCCAGGCCTTCTCGGCCGTCTCGGCCGCATGCACAACATAGTATTGCCCAAAGTAGTTGGATAGGAAAACGCGCATCATTTCACTATCATCTATAAATAATATTTTTCGTTGCATTCCTATCGGCTTTGCTCCAAATTTAGGTGCAAGTTTTACTTTGTATTAAAAAATTAGTTAGATGAACAAAATTTGGGGACAGTTGGCAGGAACTGAAGGTTAAACGGTAACATAAACCCAAATATGGATCATCCCTCATATACGGCCAACTAACCCCCAAACGCTACCGAAAATCGAAAAACCGATTCCTTACACTAGTGGATCACTTACATTAGTTGCTGTACAATGATGATTCCATGAGAAGACTACGAAATATTCCTGAAAAACTATCCAGAGTAACTAGTTCGGGGCGCTTTATCCCTGAAGTGGATGGTTTCCGCTTTGTAGCGATCTTACCGGTTGTCATACAACATATAAGTGAACGTTTACAGCGGTATTCCAATGTGAAATGGTCCCAGGCTATAGCTACGGATCCCGTCGCTTTCATGGCTAGTCGCGGAACTATTGGTGTTTTCATCTTTTTCGCTATCAGTGGTTTCATCTTAGCCCTACCTTTTGCCAAATACTTTTTAGAGGGTAGACAAAAGGTTCCCTTGAAGCGCTACTTTTGGCGCCGCTTGACTCGCTTGGAACCGCCCTATATGATATGGATGCTGGTTTTCTTCGTCGTATTATTGGTCCAGGGCACTTATGGCTTTAAGGAATTATTACCGCACTTAGGGGCTTCCTTATTTTATGTCCACAATATCGTCTACCAGGATTATTCGATTATCAACCCGGTCGCTTGGTCCTTGGAAATAGAAATCCAGTTTTACCTACTAGCTCCCTTCCTCACCGCTCTTTTCTTTTCGATCAAACCTAAGCTATTTCGAAGGGCTACGCTCTTGGGTAGCATTTTGTGTTTGATGGTATTGCAGCATCAGATGGGGTGGTATAAAACGCCACTGAAGTTGTCCCTCTTGTGCCAATTACAGCACTTTTTGGTGGGCTTCTTTTTGGTTGACCTATACCTGACGGAAGGTAAATCAAGTGTGCGAACAAGTCATTGGTTTTTCGATATACTGGCCTTGACTTCCTTTTTCCTGATGGCATTTAGCTGGTCCGAAGATTTAGGTAAAAACCTGGTTTTTAGCTCAGCTCTCCTGCTGTTTTTCCTAACCGCTTATCATGCTAGGTTTGGTTTGATATTGCTACAGAACAAATGGATTACGGCCATTGGCGGTATGTGTTATACGATCTACCTGATTCATTTACCCTTGGTGGAAGGTTTAATACGATTTACGAAACATATTGCGCTAACAGACATATACAGTGTTAATCTTATTCTTCAAATCATTCTAATGACCCCCATCATTTTGGTCATTTCTATCCTAGGTTTTTTACTACTTGAAAAACCATGTATGGATAAGAATTGGCCGAGAAAACTATCCGCCTGGTGGTCAAATATCAGGCGCAATTCACTAATACTTAAAAAAGTAGAACCATGAGCCTATTACACAAACCCATTATCAGTAAGCTTCTTGTAGGCTTCCTGATATTTCTGCTGCCGGTCTGTGCTATTGCACAAGAGGAAGACCAGGTAGCTGAAGCAACGAACACAGAGGAAAACCTTCCAGAGACAACGCTGCTTGTGTTGGACGGAGGTGTACTTGCCGTTCGACCACTGGAGGACCTGATCAACGATGCGATGACCAAATCACCTACACTAAAGGCTGTCTCTTATACACATCTCCGAGCCCACGAGACCGAGGCTGATCTC
>CAJXUM010001136.1 GCA_913060855.1 uncultured Lewinella sp.
TCTACACTATCCTCTTCGTCGGCAGCGTCAGATGTGTATAAGAGACAGCTACAATAGTGTACTTGGGGAAGAAGGAAGTTATGCAAAAGGGAAAATGGTATTTGAAGCAGAATGTGCCACCTGCCATCAGTTGGGCGGAGATAACGGCTATCCCTTAGGCCCCGATTTGGCTAGTATTAGGAATAGAACAGCGGCTTCGATTTTACATGATATTCTTTTACCAAATGCTTCAATTGCAGATGGTTATGATGTCTGGACAGTGGAGACCAAAACAGAGGAGTCTTTCAGTGGAATTATTGCTAGCGAATCGCCATCCGCTATGACTTTACGCTTCTTGGATACGGAAGACAAGGTCCTAAGCCGGGATGAAATCAAGCAATTGACATCGGCTCCGACTTCCCTCATGACCACAGGACTCGAGCAAAATATTAATAAAGAAGAAATGAGTGATCTGTTGGCTTTTCTGAAAAACAAGAAGTAATTCTAGGCCAAGCAGACTTGTTATATTATAGATTATTATATAGGTATTGCTAAACACTCAAGACTGCTACATTATTTCTTCAAAATTTCCTCAAATTCATTCCCTACATTAGCCCCCATGAAAATCTTAATCATCGAAGATGAAAAGGACCTGCTAGATAACATCTTGGCCTATTTGGTGTCGGGGGATTTTATCTGTGAATCCGCTAGCTCAAAAGCTGAGGCGATGGATAAGCTGAGCGGCTTTGATTATGATGTAGTGGTATTAGATATCATGTTGCCTGATGGCAATGGTTTGCAAATATTGGAATCTCTAAAGCAAGATAAGCCAGCTACCGGTGTCTTGATTATCTCTGCTAAAAACGCATTAGATGATCGTTTGAAAGGACTTGACTTGGGAGCGGATGATTACCTGACCAAGCCCTTCCACCTATCAGAGTTAAATGCGAGAATTCGAGCCATCTTTAGACGCCGGAAACTGCAAGGGCAGACGATTGTAAGGTTTAATGAGATTGCTATTCATACGAGTAATCACGAAGTCTTAGTAAATGAAGATGCCTTAGAGCTCACGCTGAAGGAGTATGAATTGTTACTGTTTTTCATCACTAATAAGAATAGGGTATTGACCAAGCAGGCGATTGCGGAGCACCTTTGGGGAGATAATGTTGATTACTTACAGAACTTCGACTTCGTCTATCAACATATCAAGAATTTACGCAAAAAAATTATGGCCTACGGGAGTCAAGACTATATCAAGACCATTTATGGGTTGGGTTATAAATTTACAGATAAATAAAGGAGTATGCGGTTATTGACTAAAACAACGCTGTGGTATCTCGTTTTTGCCCTGATCATGTTTTCGATTGGGGGCCTGATTGCGATATCGATGGTACGAACGGTGGTCAATAGAGAGACAGATTATGAACTCAAACGCAGCCTGCGGCAAATTAGAGAGGCGGCTTCCTTCGAGGATGGAATATGGGTGTTGAATGAAAATCCTAATATTTCAATCCGTGAATTTCCGCCAGATCAACTCATCAAGCAAGACACGATATTAAAGGATACGCTCATTTTTCTAAAGCGGACAGATCGGGTAGAGGTTTACCGGAAGCTTATTACCAATACTAAAATAGACGATAAATTCTACCATATCGAGATTTCAAATATCTTTCTTGAAGAAGGAGATATCATATCTGTCGTAAGTTGGATCATTGTTCGCCTATTCCTCTTCTTGACAGCTGCCCTCTTAATCGGCAACTTCCTAATTTCTAAAAACTTGTTCCGCCCTTTCGAGTACCTTTTGAAGTCCCTGGATAATTTTAGACTCAAAAACAACCAGCCACTCTCTACTCAACCCACTAAAACAAAGGAATTTAAACGGCTCAATGAATTTGTGCAGGGAATGACGAATAAGGCCATTCTTGACTACCAAAACCTAAAAGAGTTTTCTGAAAATGCATCACATGAAATGCAGACACCCATTGCAATTGCCAAGGGCAAATTAGAGCTCCTATTGGAGTCGCCAGGGCTATCGGAGGAGCAACTGATCTTAGTACAATCTACGCAACAATCCCTGAACAAAATATCCCGCTTGGGACAATCTCTAATTCTGCTAACCAAAATAGAAAACGAGGAGTTTTCTACGGTCAATTTAATGAGTTTTACTCAAGTGGTAGAAAATAATGTAGCCAATTTTCAGGAGTTAGGAGAGATGCAAGGCATCGAGTTGCGATCAGATATTGAAAAAGAGGTCATGCTGAAAATCGATAGCAGCCTGGCAGATATATTGGTCGTCAACCTATTGAAAAACGCTTTACAACATAATATCGAAGGAGGTTGGGTGGAAGTAAAGCTAGATAAAAATCAATTGCAGGTGAAGAATACGGGTTTAGCGCCTACTGCATCGACTGATCAACTCTTTCAACGGTTTAAAAAGAACAATCAAAGTAAAGGAACCCTTGGTCTAGGCTTGGCGATCGTTAAAAAGATATGCGATGTAAATCAGTTGGAAGTCAATTATGACTACCAGGAAGAGATTCATACGCTAACGATTATTTTTCGACATTGACATGTTCATAAGGGCAATGCCGACAAGCATTTCCACAGCAATCACCTCGCTTGAGGTGAAACCAAGCGGTCAATACCATCAGGCCATTTTCCATATAGAAATCAATGCCTTCCTTTAGGTTTGGTGTGGCGTATCGTGTAGCCTCATTGATGAGCTGACCCGCCTGTAGCGCCAGGACATACTCCTGAACCTTTAGCTGAAATTGCACCATCATACATGCCGGGCATAGACAATCTGCACCTTCGGAAACCTCGAAGATTGGCGGAAAATCATTGCACCAGCAAGTGTTAGCCTTACTTATTCCGCAAGTGAAGGCCTTTCGACAATTTGAACAAGACTTATCCATCTAGTGGGGAAACGTTTAAACCCATTCACTAGTTCATCCTGCGATTAGGTCAAAGACCGATCAAGGTGCACATAACCGCCATCTACTAGCATAAATTGACCGGTAGTATGTCCCGATTTTTCTGACAAAAGGCTGTCTCTTATACACATCTGACGCTGCCGACGAAGAGGATAGTGTAGA
>CAJXUM010001137.1 GCA_913060855.1 uncultured Lewinella sp.
CCTAATGAAAAAATACATTATAATAATTCTCAGCACACATTTCAAAACAGTCTCTTAGACTTCAGAAGTTTCGTAGGCTATGGCTTGAGAAAACTTCTGAAGTCTTGTTTCGCCCCGACAGTTAAAAACGCTAGACCGACGCAAAATAGAAGCTTCATTAAGCAGATTAACCTTCTATTAGACCTTACAAATCGTATTCCTTGATTTTTCGATACAGCGTACGTTCTGATATCTCTAAGTCCTGAGCCGCCTCTTTACGCTTCCCATGGTGTTTTTTCAAGGCTTTCCGAATCAATTCTTTTTCATTTTCAATCAAGGACAGATTATCATCTACAACGATTGAGTTTTGGTATCGCTGCTGGGCATTGTCATCTAGAATGATGGGTTTGAGTTTTTCTTCGGTACGTATATTTGGACTCGGTGATACCGTCGGCTTATAATCATCCAATAGATCTTCGACACTTTGCTGAGAATAAGGCGAGACTTTTTCTTTGGAGGGGTAGGAAGCGGCCAGACTCCTAATGTCTGTAATATCAGGTACTTCTAGGTTGTTATTTTGGATGATTTGAAAAACGAGGTCCTTGAGATCCGTCAAGTCTTTCTTCATTTCAAAAAGAACCTTATAAAGTATCTCTCGTTCCTGTAGGTTTCCCTCTTTCAGATCGTCCTTCTCCCGAATCATTGGGAGGTTTCGCTGCAGGATATTGGGGATCAGTTCAAGTAGATGCTCTGCTGTAACTAGTCTTTCCTCAGACAAGACGGAGATTTGTTCTGCTACGTTTTTCAATTCGCGAATATTCCCCGGCCAGCTATACGTTTGCAGCAAGCTCCGGGCCCTTTCATCCAATTGGACCGGCGGCGTACGGTATTTTTCTGCAAAATCCACCGCAAATTTGCGAAAGAGCATATAAATATCTTCTGGCCTTTCCCGCAAGGCGGGTAATTCTATGGGGACAGTATTGAGTCGAAAATATAGGTCTTCTCGGAATTTCCCTTTCCTCATGGCATCTTGCAGTTTCACATTGGTGGCTGCAACGATCCGGACATCGGTCTTCTGTGGTTTGGACGACCCGACTCGAATAAATTCACCCACTTCAAGTATCCTAAGTAGTGCCGCCTGGGTATCGGCTGGCATTTCACCAATTTCATCTAAGAAGATAGTGCCACCATCATAGGCTTCGAAGTAGCCTTTTCGCTCCCCGGTAGCCCCCGTAAAAGACCCTTTCTCATGACCAAATAGTTCAGAATTGATGGTGCCCTCAGGAATAGCGCCACAGTTGATGGCGATAAACTTACTGTGCTTACGCGCACTATTATCATGGATGATTTTCGAAAAAGCTTCCTTTCCCGTTCCACTTGGTCCTGATATCAACACAGAAAGCTCGGTCTTGGCCACTCGCAAAGCCGTACTTAGCGCTCGATCCAAGAGAGGCGATCGACCAATAATACCATACCGCTGTTTAACTGATTGTAATTTTTCCATAAAACAAGGATGATGGTTTTTTGATACGCTGTGATATCATGAAGGAAGTATAGTAAAAGGTAATTTTCTTATTAATAGATGATTACCTTTTGCTATTATTAATTTTTGTGAAAATGAAATGAGTGATAGACATTGAGATAATGGCGTGGAACCTAATCTACAATTTCTCCAATCAAAGTAGCGCTAGTAGCTACTTTCACCTTTACGTTAACATAATCACCTGGCTTGTGATCACCCAATTTGGGAAAGATGACCATCTTATTTTGCGAGTTACGTCCTTTAAAATCTTGATCGGATTTCTTAGAATCACCTTCAATCAATACTTCAAATGTCTTACCAATATCGGCTTGATTATGTTGTAGAGAAACCCGACTCTGCACATCGATGATTTCCTGTAATCGGCGCTTTTTGATCAGGAGTGGAATGTCATCTTCATATTTTCTGGCAGCCATCGTGCCAGGCCTTTCGGAATAATAAAACATATAGGACATGCTGTAGTTCGCCAGTTCGATCATGCTGAGCGTATCCTGGTGTTCCTCTTCTGTTTCCGTACAAAAGCCAGTGATAATATCGGATGAAATGGCACATTCGGGAACAATCTCGTTGATACGGTTGATCTTTTTGATGTACCATTCTCTATCATAGGTGCGGTTCATCAAGTCGAGTACTCGACTATTTCCCGATTGTACGGGTAGATGGATATAATCGCAGATATTTTTATAGCGTGCAATCGTATGTAGCACTTCATCCGTGATGTCTTTGGGATGAGAAGTTGAAAACCGGATGCGCAAGTCTGGATGCACATCCGCCACCATAGCCAATAAGGTGGCAAAATCAACGGTTTCTTTGGATTCTGGATGCTCCCATTTATAGGAATCAACGTTTTGTCCCAATAAGGTGACCTCACGATAACCTCTCTCATACAAATCGGTCGCTTCAGCCACAACACTAAAGGCGTTGCGACTTCTTTCTCGTCCGCGTGTAAAAGGCACCACACAGAAAGAGCACATATTATCACAACCCCGCATAATCGAAATGAAAGCAGATACACCATTGCTTCCCAGACGCAAGGGGCTAATATCAGCATACGTTTCTTCTCGCGATAAGAGAACATTTATTCCCTTATCACCCTCCTCGGCAGTCGATACCAAACTCGGCAGATCGCGATAAGCATCCGGCCCGACCACTAAATCCACTAATTTTTCTTGTTCAAGAAATTTGCTTTTCAGTCGTTCTGCCATGCAACCCAAGACACCTATTAAAGTACCCGGTTTTTTTCGCTTTATCTTATCAAATACCCGTAGACGTTGCCGAACGGTATCCTCTGCTTTTTCACGAATCGAGCAGGTATTGATCATAATCAAATCAGCCACCTCCATATTTCGGGTAGGTTGATAGCCTACTTCGGAGAGTATCGACGCAACAATTTCGCTATCGCTGAAATTCATTTGACAGCCATAGCTTTCTATATAGAAGTGTTTTTTCTCTACGGATGCACCCGTTTCAGCTGCTTCTTGGAAGAACACTTCGCCTTGCTTCTTTTCGTCAATTTTCTTTTTGATGCCCGTAAGGGTAGGATTATCGTTATAC
>CAJXUM010001138.1 GCA_913060855.1 uncultured Lewinella sp.
GAGATCAGCCTCGGTCTCGTGGGCTCGGAGATGTGTATAAGAGACAGCATCACGTCCATTACAGCGGATTCCGCCACCGCGTGTCAGATAACCGCCGCCACCGCCAGACAATTCGAGACCCGCTAGGCCACCCGCGCGACCACCGTCTCCAAAAGTACCGCCATCACCGGGATTAAGACCACCGTCTCCATCAAGGCCGGCTTCCGTCGTATTCCCGCCATATCCTTCCTTATTATTGACACAAAAACCAGCCAATCGACCCTGGTAGGCACCGCCACCGCCACCTGCTACAGCGAGGATCGTCCATAGGGGATCATCTGGCATTTTATACAGTAAACCAGTACCACCGCCGCCGCCGCCATAAGCCGAGCCAGTGAATAGTACACCCGTTGCTGTTCCTTTCTCTCCTGCTCTACCTACCACAAAACGTAGGGTAGCGCCACGTGGAATAGCACCCTCTTCTTCTCCTATCCTAAATCGCGCAGTTGTGGTTGCTCCTTCCCCACCATCTGATTTACAGGATGAAGTTCCGAGTTGTGCAAAACCTCCATCACCTCCTGTTAGGGTAAACTCAATTTCATCTACCGTGGGATCCGCTGGGATGATAAAATCCTGGAAAGTTCCAGAATAGTTGATCGTCTGTAGGGTACCATCACAGTTTAATTCCTGCTGACTTCGACCTTGGGGTAAAAGCATAGCGAAGAAAAATAGACATAAAATAGATTGGAAAAAAGGCCGACTGCCGTTGGATTGGAATGCAGTGCCTTGCATCGTGTAAGCTTTAATCATTTGCAAAGGATTAATTTAGGTGTGAAGGATACCGGAGGTATATGTTCACAATTCGTACAAATAAAAACAAATAGGAGGGTGTACTTTTCAGTATGAGTGGTGATAAGTGCTGCTGGGATACTAACTAGCATCTCTAAAGCAAGAATCATCAGTATTGAGACTCAGGAAAGTCAAAAGCGTCACTGATGCAGAACTATCGGACCCAATAAGGGCAATTGGAAATAAATTTGAAGGTTGCTACCTAATAATACGGGAGGTAAAGGCTTATGTTACGTTGTTGTAGAGCAAAAATAGGATGTATCAGCTATCGAGTCCAAAAGTAAAATAATGAAAGGAGAAAGTCAAGCCGATTTTGAATTAGCGCTGCTTTTTATCGATATTTGGCAGTGCAAAACCAATAAACATGGCTAATTTCCCTACGCAACCTTTAGAACGCATCGCTATCGCATTATCCGGTGGTGGTTATCGGGCTGCTGCTTTCCACTTAGGTACGTTTGATTATCTACAACGCGTCTCTTTTCAGACTAAACCCCTGATGCATAAAGTCAAAGTGATGTCGACGGTGTCTGGCGGCACCATCTGTGGGGCACTGTATGCAGTGATGCTGAAACAAGGGAAGCCCTTTGATGAGTTTTATGATCGAATGTTTGGCTTGATGCGTGACTTTGACTTGATAGATGCCGGTTTGAAGATATTGAACGAGGATAAGGATTGGCCAGCACATAAGCGAAGAAATGTGATTAATGCCTTTGCGCAGATTTATGACAAGGAGTTTTATGAGGGGGCGACTTTTGATCTTTTTGTGGGTTTGGAAGATGACGAAACGCACCTGGAAGAAGTAATTTTCAATGCGACTGAATTCAGGCATGGCCTATATTTCCGTTTCCAAAATGAGGGACGTTGTGGAAATGAATTCATGCACCTCACCAAGGCTGAAATGCGGGAGCTGAAGATTGGCGATATTGCGGCGGCCTCCTCCTGTTTTCCCTCGGGCTTCGAGCCCCTGGCTTTTCCGCATGATTTCACCTATGAGGGTGCGACCAACCTTGAATTGAAATGCAAATATGAAGATTTCCAAGAGGGACCAGTGGGTTTGATGGATGGCGGTATAGTGGATAACCAAGGTATTTACTCCGTGATTTTATCCGAGAATCGCCGGGCCAACCGATTGATGCGTAAGGTGGGCACGGAAGAGGACGGTAATCCTGCCCCTACAGAAGCGCTGACAGAAAAGCAGCTGGATTTGATTTTCGTTTCGGATGTATCGAGTCCCTACATGGAGCAATTGGGCTTTGCCGAACCACAACCCAGTCCTTTTCTCCAAAAGCTAAACCTAGGTAGACTTACTTCATGGTTGGGGCGTATTCAAACAACTTTTTTCTTCCTTCAGGTCCTGTTCTTTATTGTTTTTTCTGTCTTTATCCTTTCCTGGATTGGTCTTTTTGAAGGACAGGTGGGGGCTTGGAATAGTTCGATTTTGAGTATTAGCGCCTTATTTAGTGGCTTGCTATTGTTACCTATTGTTGGTTATTGGTGGGTGAAACGGAAAATAAAAACGGAAATAAACCTTAGTCAGAAAGGGAAGAAGGATTATTCCCCTACGAAGGACTATAGTTTGATGGATCTCGTTCCTGAGTTCCACAAAAAATACATCCCACATTTTACACACCTCAATTTTGAGGTGCTCAAACCGATGGGAGAGGATCGCTTTACTTCCGTTATGAGCATGGTGAATGATGTTTTTATGAAACAGGTTCGTCGCCTTATCTACGATCGTCTTTATCTGGATGATGGCTGGGATAATCGCCGTATTGCTAACTTTATTTATGAGCTGCGAGCAGAAGACCTGGGCAAGCGAAGCAATATCTTATTCCTGCCAGATGAATTGCAGGAAGTGGGTGAAAAGGTGTCTGATGCCGCTACCAAAGCCGCCGGTATGGCGACTACCTTGTGGTTTACCAAAGAAGAACTGGAAGATGGGATGATTGAGCACCTGATCGCCTGTGGCCAATTTGCTACTTGCTACAATTTGCTAGAATACCTCTGGATTTTGAAAGGGCAGCCTGGCTATCAGAACTTGAATGCCCAATACAAAAAGGACTTGGACGATTTATGGAATGCCTTATTGCAAGATTGGCGCCGATTCAAGAATGATCCTTTTTTCTTGCTGAAGGAAAAAGAAAGGGCCAAGGCTCAGCAATAATCCACTTCAATCCAAGACCGAATCTTTATCTGTCTCTTATACACATCTGACGCTGCCGACGAAGAGGATAGTGTAGA
>CAJXUM010001139.1 GCA_913060855.1 uncultured Lewinella sp.
CGAGATCAGCCTCGGTCTCGTGGGCTCGGAGATGTGTATAAGAGACAGCTGGAGATGGGTACAATTAGGAGTAGTATAACTAGGAGCCGGGGGAGTTATAGATGTTCGCTGCTAGTGAAACTAGTAGCGAACATCAAATACCAAATAGACAAAAATGGGGGAGTTTATGATAGGTAATCTGTCTAATCTAGATTACCCACTTCTGACATCCTATTACACCGCCTATTGCTTGCTATTAATCGGAGGAGGCCCTGCAGGTACCATACCTTTGTAGACATAGTCGCCTTTCCTTTCTAAAAACTCAGCCTTAACTTTCTGGCGCAATTCGGCATCTTCAAACAGATCGACCATCGTCATGGACAACGCTTTTGCAGCGTAAGCCATTCCTTTGTGACCGATCGACATCCCTCCACAAGCCACAACTGCCCAAGAATGCCAAGGCGTTCCTTTGGGAGCTGTCGTGGCTCCCAATCGAATCGTAGGAACAACAAAACTGACGTCTCCCACATCTGTAGAACCTCCCATTGGATGCTCCTGCGTCTCTTGTAGCGGTTCGATGATAGACTCAATACCGATTTGCTCTTTACCGGTAGCTTCCTGAATTTTTTTGGCAAAAATCTGTTCCTTTTCGGTATATTCAATAGCCCCTAAATGCTCCAGGTTTTGTTGTAGGCGTGCACCTCCCGTTCGGTTGACCAGTATCTCATGGATGCCCGATACAAGCTTCACTTCATGTTCTACGTTGGCCATGATCGCAGCGCCTTCAGCCATCCGTTCCACCTGTTTCCAAACGCCTTCCATCCCCGAACGTTTGGTATCGCGAACGCGAACCCATATCCTCGAATAATCGGGTACAACATTGACGACTTTCCCGGCGTCCTGGATATGATAATGAATACGCACGGTAGGTTTGATGTGCTCTCGATAGTAGTTGATTCCGCTGGTATACAACTCCAATGCATCGGAGGCGCTACGGCCATTCCATGGATCAGCAGAAGCATGCGCCGCTTGTCCTCTAAATTCTACGGTAAAATCCACCATCGCTAATGAACTTTGCACATCGGCTACGGTTTCTGCTGACGGATGCCAATCCATCACTACATCTACATCTTCAAATAAGCCCGCCCGAATCATCCATAGCTTACCAAAAAACTTTTCTTCAGCTGGTGTCCCGTAAAAGCGGACGGTTCCTTTTAGTTTTCCACTAGCAATCAATTCTTTAATGGCTACGGCGGCTCCCAAAGAAGCCGTTCCAAATAAGTTATGGCCACAACCATGGCCTGCCGAACCTGGATTCAGTGGATCTTTGGTGGGTTTTGTCTTTTGTGATAAGCCAGGCAGGGCATCGAATTCTCCCAGGATCCCAATGACGGGCGACCCGCTGCCAAATTCAGCAGTAAAGGCAGTCGGTATATCTGCTACGCCTCGCTTGACTTTAAAGCCATTTGCTTCTGCGAAATCAGCTAATGCTTTGGCTGATTTTACTTCTTGGAAAGCAATTTCTTCATAAGACCAAATCTTATCACTCAAGTCCGTTAGTTGCTGGTATTTGCTATCAATCGACTGAATGACGGCTTGCTTATTAGCATTAGTGTTTTTCTGTGCATAGGTAGTCGTTAGCAAGCCTAATGCAAAGAAGAGGGGAAGTATTAGTCTTTTCACCTTGGTATAATTTTGTTTCGACCAAGATACTAGACTTTATGATGAAATGGGTTGTACAGGGATGGAAAATAAGATCTTATCCCTGTATCTCAATGAGTTCTAGGGGAATGATATTTTCTACATTTAGTAAAGGTTGGGTAGGAGGGAGCAGCGCATTAGCTGTTGTGGACAACTCTGCGGCGAGGTAAGTGGTGCGCTTAAGATTTTCTTCGGCTAAACGGGAGGCTGGCAAGCTCGAAGCCGGGAATATCTTTTGTAAATGAGAGTTGAGTTGAGGGAGGTGTTGATTGGAACTATCCTCTGGAGCTTGTTCTTTGTCATAGAATACAGTATCGACCTGATCTTGAAAGTATTCATTAGCAGGGACGATCGAAGAAGAGTTATTGAGACTTGAAGGAATACCTGATACATATAAGACAATAAAAGCTAAGCTAGCCAAAGAAACTTGCCAAAGGGGAACTTCCAGCTTGAACCAATCCTTCCAAATCGCCTTTTTGGGGCTTGGTGATTTCTTCAGCTGCATCTGACGAAGCATGTTTTCTTTTACCTGCCCAGAAAGTCGAGGAGCCGTATGGTACATTTTCTTACTCACAAGGATAAGACAACGATAGCTTTCATAGGCTTCTGGCGTTAGTTCGGCCAAAACTATATTTTTCTCCTCTTGGCTGAGTTGATCCCAATTTTTAGTTCCCAAAAGGACCTCTACTCGGCTAGAATAATGATTTTGCTCTTTCATTCTTTTCCTTTTAAATTCACCGATAACTTTCAGGCTTAAATATTTCCAAAGACTTCGCTAATTTTTTTAGCGCATAGTATAAGCGAGATTTTACCGTCCCTTCTGGGCAATCTAATATCTCACTGATTTCTTTTATGCTTTTTTCTTCCAAGTACCGTAGGACAAAACATTGGCGATGTTCAGTTGAGAGTCTTGCTAGGGCTGCATTGAGTTCCTTTTTGAAAAACTTGCGGTCACTACATTCAAAGACCGAAGAAGCATCCAAGGGGAGGTCAAGCGGTAAGTCAGCCGTCATTTCTGGTTGCCTGGAACAGCGTCGGTACTCATTTTTGACCATATTGGCAGCTACCTGAAATAGCCAGGTAGAAAAAGTACGATCCGGGTTGTAGAGGTGTGGCTTATTAATGATTTTTAGGAATAATTCCTGGGTAAAATCTTCTGCTCTTTGTTTTTCTTGCCACAACATCCGATAGAAGTAGCGATGCATTTTCTGTGCATATCGATCATATAGCACAGAAAAAGCCCGCTCATCACCCTTAGTAATGAACTTCATCAATTTCTCATCGGAATAATTACGATATGATGAGCGAAAATTTAGCATAGTTACAATCAGCTGTTTGCTTTCTTAGACAACTTCCTGTCTCTTATACACATCTGACGCTGCCGACGA
>CAJXUM010001140.1 GCA_913060855.1 uncultured Lewinella sp.
GAGATCAGCCTCGGTCTCGTGGGCTCGGAGATGTGTATAAGAGACAGGAATAGTACCTTCCTCGCCGTAGATAAAGGCTTCTCGCTTTGTTTCTGATATCAAGCTACAGTGCAATTGGGTTAGTTGGCCGCCAGGGTAACGCAACAGGACGTGCGTGTCTTCATCGACCCCTGTACTCCCTATCCTGGCCATCGCCTTGATCTCCAAAGGTCTCCCGAATAATAAAAGCGACAAAAAAGCAGGGTAAATTCCAATATCTAGTAAGGCGCCACCACCTAGGGCTTTATTAAAAACACGATGATCAGCTGGTACATTCGCTCGAAATCCAAAATCGGCCTTAACGCCTTGCACCTCCCCGATCTCTCCGGCCCTGATTAAAGTCAGCATTTTACGTATACTAGGTAAAAACCTGGTCCATAAGGCTTCCATCAAGAAAGTCTGAGAACGACGGGCGGTGGCCACCATCAACTCAACCTGGCGAAAATTGATGGCCAACGGCTTTTCACACAAAACAGGAATCCCCTTTTCCAAACAAAGGATCGTATTTTCAAAATGGCCGGCATGAGGTGTAGCTATATATACCGCATCTAGATCGGGACACTCTACAATAGATTGATAATCGCCATAAAAGTAGGGTGCCTCAAACTGCTTGGCAAAAGTCGCTGCCCTTTCTATACTACGCGAAGCGACCGCATGTATCCTAGCTCCTTTCACAAAGGAAAGATCCTGGGCAAACTGGCTAGCAATTTTTCCCGGACCAATAATACCCCAATTGAAGCTTGCTTTCATACTTAAAAGTTGAGCGCTAATTCTTGTAAAAGATCACCATTAAGGCCTTTCATTTGAAAAGTAAGCGCGGGAACTCCTGCACTCCAATCCATCTTAATTACACCGTAATTTCGCTGAAAAACAACCTCCCCTACTCGGTGTTTATTCGGTTCCCCACTGAAACTATCATAGCTATGGGTCAAACCACTGGAGGTAAATTCATATACAGGATGGGATAAGGTAGGCAATTCGAGACGCGAAAATTCCGAAATATGTCGATCGCCACTCAAAAGTATGGGATAACTAACTTGGCTAGTCGCCAAGAGATCCAGTAATCGGGCTCTGGCCTTAGGAAAATTAGCCCATTTCTCAAATCCGTGTTCTTCTGGTATCATTTGAATGCCAGATGCGATGAAATGAACTTGGGCATCGCTATTCGTCAATTCTTCTTCCAACCAGGCCCATTGGGCTTCTCCCAGTATATCTCCTTCCGCATTGGGCTTATAGCGTTGATACCCCGTGGCATTCCGTTCTAACTCATCGCGAAAATAGCGGGCGTCTAATAGAATAACTTTCACCATTTTCCCAGGGGTGCCAAAAGAATAAGATTGGAATCCTCCTACCTGTGTACGCACCGGGGCGTTGAGCGGAACGTCCAAAAAGTCGAGCATTAATCCCTGACTTTCTTTCTTCTTTGGATAATTCTTGTCCCCATCATTGACCCCATAATCATGATCATCCCAAATGCCTATTATTGGTGTTTTTTCACGAAAGACTTGATAAGCGGGATGATACTTCTGCTGGAGATATTTACTTTTCAAGACCTCCATATCCTCACTATCTCCATATATATTATCTCCCAACCAAATCCATAAATCAGATTCTTCGTCATCAATTTCTCCCCATATTTTTTGGTCTCGATCTTGCCTATTACAGGAACCTAAGGTTATTGTGGTAAGGACACTGCTCAGCGGTAGATTTTGGCCTATAAAGAGTGGCGGGGCTTCTTCCACGGGAGGCGCTGGTTTGTCTGCAGTAGGAGAATGACAAGACAGCAATAATAAAAGAGGTAAACTGAGTAAATAGGATCGTTTCATGTGCCAATTATTAGTGATTGAATAGGTTGGAAGTCAAGATCGTGTGAATACACCATCTTAGTACTGTAGCACATTGAGTAGTATCACCTCACTGACTGCCGCTTTCTTCTCCGCAAATGCTAAGGAGAGGTAGTCAGTCAGGTGATTTAGTAGACGTTTGATACTGCTTTTAGCGATGAGCGCTTAAGCGTATAATTCTAAGCCTCCGACTTTGTTCTTTTTCTCCTTGTTTTGAAAAGCTCTACCACTTCTTTATCTTTCAAGAAGCCATATTCAGTAAAAGTCGAAGAAACAAACTTCTTAATATCTTGATAATCCTTACCACGCTTGTCTACGTACAATTTCAATAATTTACGAACGTAGCGCATGGAAAGATCCTTGAGATCTTGATTGAATTGCTGATTGACGAATATTCCCATGTAGACAGGAAACAACTTGACTGATTCGAAAAAATCACTGTAAGCTCTCGGCTCTAGGTTACTGATCAATCTAGAGAAATAACCATAAATAACTTGTCGAATACATTCATTCACCAAAGAACGGCCCTGGTGTTGGTTATAAAAAACCTTCACCGCCTGCTGTACTTCCTCATTGATATAACCATCCTTATGGATAGCATCTGTCAAAGAAAAATATTGGCTCAAATCATCATCTATCGTTTTGTCAGCCACCGAAGACATCTGCAACTCAGTTTCTCCATATAGCTTCACATCTTTTCGCTTGAGCAATTCTAGAATAAAAGCGAGGAAATCAGCATCAAATTCAGGTGTACTCTGGCGTATCTGATTAAAATACTTAGAAATGAAAGCCTCGTCCTTACCCAATTCAAAAAAGGTGGCAAACAGTCCCATGATTTGGGCATGTTCTACCGACCCATGTAGGGATTCATTGGCAATAAAGGCTTTCAATGGTTCCACCAAGGAAGCATTGTTTCCATTGCGATTGATACGGTAAATGAGGAAATTCTTCAAAGGCGAAAAAAGCACCTTAAGTGATCCAGGAGTGGTTGGGAATTCAGCAGATTGATAATTATCTGTCTTGAATTGACGACTATAGCGAGTCAAACCTATTGACCTGTTTTGAGGAACGCGATATTTATCTAGTATTTGGCCTTGGAGGTAGTATCGAATACGCTTATTGGTGTAAGCATTAATCCTGTCTCTTATACACATCTGACGCTGCCGACGAAGAGGATAGTGTAG
>CAJXUM010001141.1 GCA_913060855.1 uncultured Lewinella sp.
CTCGTGGGCTCGGAGATGTGTATAAGAGACAGGATGGAGACATGCTTCAAATCATAATCTTAGGTGCAGATAGTGGTACAAGTACGCTGGATTTAGACATAGGTAATATTGTTTGGGATACTTTGGCTGGTTCTGCAACTGAAGCTTTCAGTGGAGCTAGACATAGCTTTACGGGCACCTGGGACGATGTTAACGATCTATTAATTTTAAATGGTAATTAAAATCGTGGTTAGAACGAGCGGAACGGATACTGTTACTCTTGATCGTTCTATCAAAAGAATAATTCAAAATGAACTTTGAAATCATTCTATACATCATCCTTTCGACCCTATGTGCAGCCATTCGTCGCATTATATCGGGTATAAAAAACGGTGCCTTTTATGCAAAAGGTAACACCGAGCGTATGGATAATCCAGCCTACATCACGTACCTCAAAAAATATGTAGACAATCTACACTTTGCAGAAACGCCTGCTTGGTATACCCAGGCTGGACAGCAGTACTTTTTATTGGTGGCCATCTTTAGGCCTCAGTTCTGGGATCAGCCTCAATTTTGGCTGGCATGGGGGGTACCGGTGGCAATTAGTGTACTGCTAGTAATGGCGTATTCGGCTTTGGCGAGTTTGGCTTACCAAGGCTTCATTAATATTGGATCGGGCTTACCTTTTATTGACCCCAACGAAAACCCAAAATCTGAATTTGCTTTTTGGAAATTCAAATTTTGGTGGCGAAGGCCCTTTCAGGGTAGGGGGAGAATTTGGGTCATGCTCTTTGGGGTAGTGTATTTATCGATAGCCCTGGTTGGACAGAAAATATTGAAACGAAAATCAACATAAGCATGAAAAATTATAAAACCGCATTCTGGGTGGTATTGGTTCTACTGATCGTCGTATGGACAGGGTTTGGTCGTTACTACCGGAGTACGCAGGCAATGATTCTCAAGGGTTAATTAATTGCCTTAAAAGCAATACTATGTGTAAAATTTGTACCCCAAAATTTATTGTTCGAAAAAATGTGCAGCAGGCCGCTGGCATTAATGACCGATTTTGGAAAACGGGCCGGACCATTACCATTAAGTTTTTAGGGGGTAGTGCGGCGCAACAGGCTATGGTCAAAAAAGTAGCGGCGCAGTGGCTGGAATATGCCAATGTAAAGTTTGAGTACGTAGGCCCTGGAATAGGAGCGGATGTGCGCATTTCTTTTGTGGCCGGATCTGCCTGGTCTTATATCGGGCGAGATGCGCTGTTGATTGATGCCTATCAGGCTACGATGAACTTGGGGTATCTGGATCAAGCGACAATTCTCCATGAGTTTGGACATATGCTCGGTCTTATTCATGAGCACCAAAATCCCAAAGGAGGGATCAATTGGAATAAACCCCAGGTGTATGATGATTTGACGGGACCGCCTAATTGGTGGGATAAGCAAACAGTGGATATCAATATGTTTGATCGCTTGTCGATCGATCTGCTGCGTGTCACAGCCGTTGATAAGTCTTCCATTATGATGTATGCAATTCCAATTAGCTGGACCACGGATGGCTTTTTTACCGACTGGAATGAGGAGCTATCAGCAGTAGATAAAGCCTTCATCGGCACCGTATATCCCTTTGAATCGGACAAACTGGAGTACGAAGAATTACTACGAAGCATATTCAAAACAAGAAAAGAGATTAACCGGATGTACGAGACCAATATCGTACTGATGGGACGAAAACTAGGCTTACCAACTGATATGGGAAAAAGAAAACGAGACAATGTCCGGATCGTCTCAGATTTCCTTTTCTCAAACAACTAATGATGAAAAAGCGAGCCAATGGAGTATATCGAAGCAATTGTGGGCGGGGTAAGTGCTATAGTAGGTGTAGTCGGAAAGTCCCTCTGGGATAAGTACGGCAAGCACCGGAAAATCCATGAACTGATCGACGACACACTAAACCGAACCGCCTCTATGGCAGGACGTATCATCGAACTGGAACAAGAGGTGATGGAGCTTAAAAAGAAGCTAATTAATCTACAGTCCAAAAACCAAGATCAGACATGATGAAAAACAAATTAATTCGCCTGAAAAATCGGATTACAGCAATCGATAAGTGCCTCACCACGGTAGAAGCAGAGAGCAAGGCTATGAAGCTCCTAATCGAAGCTTGGGAGCGCGGAGATAGAATCACTTACAAGAACATGGGCGAACTAGCCTACTACGAGCCGCTTAATATCGGCGAAGGGGTGATGTCTTTCCGCATTCCATCACAGGATGGAACCATCAGCTTTATTGTGATTATGGAGGATCAAGGAGAGCTGGTGAATCACTTTCACGACTGCAAAGAATTGCTGATCAGATTGTATGGGGATCTATTGGTTAATGGGGAGAAAATGAAGACCAAAGAAATAGTATTTGAGATCGATGAAGATCATCATCTCCAAGCGGTAAATAAAACCTTACTCATTGTTCATTTTGAAAAACCATAAGTGATGAAACATAAATAAGGTGAGCCAATTAGGCGTAGTGATTTTGGTCGTTAATGAGGCGAAAAACGCAGGCATAGCCGAAGCTACGGCGTCCCGATAATTATCGGGATTTCAACGAAATTAGCGGGCAAAAGAACAAGCATAGTGGCTCATGTTATTTACGGTTCATCACTAAGACAGCTAAAGGCTGATGATGAAGATTAAAAGCCCTTAGCCTACTATAAGAATTTATTTTATCACCATCAATAAATGTGCTATGCAAACCAAACTGGGAATTGAAAATTTGAAAAAAGTTCTAGGAAACTTAGTCAAAACTGGCCAAGATATCGGTCTAGCTGCATCCGATGGCATACAAGGACGTGATGCCATTGTGATCTGGAATAACTGGGATGAACTACAAGAGGTATATACCAAAAGTAGCCTGGCTATTGCTGAATTTCGGGACCTTGATCCTGTAGAGGCAACCGAACTAGTGGAACATTTAGCCATAGAGCTTGACATCCCCAACGATATCGTAGAAGAAAGAATCGAGCAGGGCTTCCGCTGGGTGGCTCGTGGATACCGCCTCTACAAAGATATAGAAGATCTGTCTCTTATACA
>CAJXUM010001142.1 GCA_913060855.1 uncultured Lewinella sp.
CACTATCCTCTTCGTCGGCAGCGTCAGATGTGTATAAGAGACAGTGCTTACTGCTTTTGTTCTGATCGGCTAATTGGCCAAATCAGATAAAAACTTAATTCTGATCAATTGTATCTCTTCGATGGTAATATCATCTTCCTGTAATTCTTTATAAGCGACCTCTACAGAATCTGAATCCGACTCCATGAAGTATTCCATGATATCTTCTCGAGAGTATTCATCGACATTCTCTTCGATATAGTAATCCAGATTCACTTTAGTGCCTGAGACCACGATCGCATCTAGTTCCATCATCAGATCTTCCATCGATAGACGATTGGATGTCGCCAAATCCTCTAATGGCATTTTCCGATCTATCCCCTGGATGATACTGACCTTCATCTTCGACTTGTTGGCGACTTGTTTTACCACAAAATCGGTCGGGCGAATAATGTCATTTTCCTCCACATACTCCTTAATGAGTTCTACAAAGGATTTGCCATATCGCTTGGCTTTTCCAATACTCACCCCTTGGATATGAGCCATATCCTCCATGCTGATGGGGTATTGAGTAGCCATATCCTCAAGAGATGGATCCTGAAAAATAACATAAGGAGGAATTCCCTTTACTTTGGCTTCTCTGCGGCGCAAATCCTTCAATAAACGCATCAGATTGGCATCTAGTACGGCTGTTTTCCGTACGGGTTCAGCAGCATCCATTGTTTCCACATCATAATCGTGATTGAGTGGAACTTCCATGGTATATGGATCGGCCAAATAGGCATGACCCTTATCTGTCATTTTCAACAAACCGTAGGTCTCAATATCTTTGTATACTAAGTCATTGAGTAAAGCCTGGCGGAAAATTGAACTCCAAAAATTCTGGTCTTTGTCTTTACCTACAGCAAAAAGACTGCGCTTGTCGAATCGATAATCCTGAATCTCTTTGGTCTCACGCCCCAACATAAAATCGATCAGAATCTTAATACCGTAGTTTTCATCCAATTGCATGACGGCTTTCAAGGCATTAACTACGTCGTCTTTTACTTCAATCTTCTCCTTGGGATAGCGGCAATTATCACACATACGCTCACAACGAGAGTCATCATAGGTCTCTCCAAAATAGTGCAATAAGAAGCGGCGGCGGCAACTTGTTGTTTCGGCATAGGCCATCACTTCCTGCATCAATTGTGCGCCCATTTCTCTTTCTGCTACAGGTTTATCACGTAGGAATTTTTCCAGCTTCAAAATATCGGCATAAGAATAGAAGGCAATACAAGTACCATCTAATCCGTCTCGACCTGCACGTCCCGTTTCCTGGTAATAGTTTTCTATACTCTTGGGAATATCATAATGAATCACAAAGCGAACATCGGGTTTGTCGATCCCCATACCAAAAGCGATGGTAGCAACAATCACATCGAGTTCCTCCATCAGGAAATCATCCTGCGTTTTACTCCTCGTTTTGGCATCAAGTCCTGCATGATAAGGAGAGGCTTTGATATCATTTACCCGTAATACTTGTGCAATGGATTCAGCTGATTTTCGACTCTGCACATATATAATACCAGATTGATCAGGAATTCCCTTGATGATCTGGATAATACTTTTTAAGGTTTGTTCTTTTTTGCCTTTAGGACGTATCTCGTAGTACAAATTCCCCCTATTGAAAGAAGAGATAAAAGTACTTTCCGCATCCATATCGAGGTTCTTCAGAATATCTGATTGAACCTTGGGCGTAGCCGTAGCTGTCAGTGCGATCACGGGAATGGCTTCTCCGATGGCGTCTAACATAGCTCGAATGCGGCGATATTCTGGTCGGAAATCATGGCCCCATTCAGAAATACAATGCGCTTCATCCACCGCAACAAATGATACATTTACTTGCCGGAAGAATTCTATATTTTCGTCTTTGGTAAGGGTTTCTGGAGCTATAAAGAGGAGCTTTGTTTTTCCATCTGTAATATCTTGCTTGACCTGCTTCATTTGGGCTTTGGTCAAGGAAGAATTGAGGAAATGCGCTACTTCATCTTGCTGTGAATAGCCACGAATGGAATCCACTTGATTTTTCATTAAGGCTATCAGGGGAGAAATAATAATAGCTGTCCCTTCGAGCATGAGTGCTGGCAATTGGTAACACAAAGACTTTCCTCCACCGGTAGGCATAATCACAAAGGTGTTCTTTCCTCCCAATATGCTTTTAATAATTGCCTCCTGGTTACCTTTGAATTTATCGAACCCAAAGTACTGTCCTAAGGCCTCATGCAAACTTTCTTTCGTCGCTGTCATCGCTAACATTTGAACATTTAGTTTTTTGCTTACTTTATTCCGTTACTATCCAACAAAAGCATTGACTGCTTTAGGCCTGAATGACGAATGAAATATCGGAAAGGCGAAGCTGTTTCGAAATTGTTTTGGCAATCTGATTTTTTACCAAAATTTAAATTAGGGACGATGGGTTTGGCTACCTTAAATTTATTAAAAACACCTGACAAAAAGAATATTGAGCTTCTTTTTTTTAACCTAACAAGTGGCAGGGAGTAGCTACATTCATCGCCGTGTTGGGCGATAGTAAGTTTGAGCAGACAAAGTTTTTTAAGCTGTTTACTATTCCTATCTTGGTCCATTAATTAACACGTATTTTAAAGAAAGTCTTCTGCGTGAGACTTTTCTCTATTTTCTAATTGGGTCTATATCTGATGCAAAAAAAATTATAGTCCGCGATGCTTTTTTCAAAAAGCTTCCAAAAATACAAAAAAACATTGTGAATTCCGATGCCCTAATCGTTAAAACTGCCCGCGAAACACTTGAGATTGAGGCTCAATGTCTTCAAGCCCTGCAACAAAGTATCGACAAAGATTTTGTTGCTTGTGTTAATGCTATTTTCACCTCTCCAGGTCGACTAGTCGTTACAGGAATTGGAAAGAGTGCCATAATTGCCCAAAAAATAGTGGCAACACTCAATTCTACCGGAACGCCGGCCCTTTTCATGCATGCGGCAGATGCCATTCATGGAGACCTTGGCATGGTTCGCCCCGATGATATAGTACCTGTCTCTTATACACATCTGACGCTGCCGACGAAG
>CAJXUM010001143.1 GCA_913060855.1 uncultured Lewinella sp.
ACGAGATCAGCCTCGGTCTCGTGGGCTCGGAGATGTGTATAAGAGACAGCCACTCTGTCGACCTCGACTATTGGGAGGATCTCGTTACTGGCTTGGACAAGCCGATGATTGAAAAAGGTTTTGCTAATGTTCCTGAACAGCCCGGATTGGGGATTGAACTCAATGAAGAGGTTGTCAAGGCGCATCTAGCACCTGAAGATAAAAGCTTTTTCAAACCTACTCCCGAATGGAATAACATCCGTTCTTGGGATCGTTTGTGGAGTTAGGTTATCATTAGCTGGGCTGAGGCTTCAGAAGCGAGTTGGTCGATAGTTCAACTAATGGCCAATATCCACTTCCCCGAAAATGGATGCACTGACGAGCAGAGATTTGGTTTTTCCAAATCTCTGCTCTTTAAATATATGTTAGCTACAAGCTCATGCTTGTATGCAGGTTTTGGCTGCGAGCTCATGCTCGCTGTATGTAATTATTGTACTTGTGTGCTGTATCTCGGCGAGCTGGAGCTCGCATCCAAGGACCGCAATACTAGTGAAACTAGTAGCGAACATCCAATATTATATGGTGAAGTTGATAGAAGGAAATCTACCTAGTAGCGACTAATCCACTTCCTGAAGTCTACACAACGGCTACATATCCATGACTTCCTCTACTTTCGGATCAATCGAAGGCGGGGAAGAAGCAAAAGAGATACTGAGGAATAGAATAAGAGACAGTAATCAAGGAGAAGGCACCCACATCAATGCCGTAAGGCAAGGCAATCTTGAACATTTTAATCACAAAATTCACGACTAAACTGGAGGCGATAGCCACATTGGCGGCCAAAGGGGTAGCCCTTTTCCAATTGAAGCCGATGGCGACAGTCGGAACAATCGCTGCTGCAAAAGTACCCCAGCCAAAAGCGCCTAGAATAGCCACCAAATCACCCGTATAAAGGGCAAAAACAGCCGCGAACACGGTGATTAAGACCGTCGTAAACCGCGCCCACCATAACTCATTTTTAGGCTTTTTAAACCCAAGCGCTTTGGGAATATCGTGCATAACAGCTGCCGTTCCGATATTGAGGAAGGAATCGGCCGTGGACATGATCGCCGCAAATAAGCCGGCAAATACAACCCCTGCCAACAAAGGGTGGGCATAGTTTTGTAAAAATTGTGGGGCCGCTGCATCCGCATGAGCCAATTCTGGGTGTTGGCCACTAAGGACGAGTGCTCGCATAGCCAAGCCAATACTAATCCACAAGAGGGCCGCCAAGATATAGCCGGTAGCAGATACGGGCAAAATATGTTTGGCATCAGCTATCCGTTTATTCATCATCATTTTCGTGATGACATGGGGCTGACCAGAAGCACCCAACCCGAAAACAAAAAACCAGGACAAACACCCAATCATTCCCAGGGTTCCCCAGGGTCCGATCGCTTCCGGATCATCGGCATAGATTGTACTACTGATCTCCGTAAAACCACCATCAAACGTATTAATCACCGTAAGAAAAACAAGAATAGCGGCCACTATCATTACGCCTCCTTGAATGAGATCGGTATAAACGGAAGCGACGATTCCTCCTGTCACACTGTAAAAAACTAAGATCGAGCAGGAGATAATCAGGCAACTCTCTAAACTGATGCTGCTGAAATAGGACGTTTCTAATAGAATATCTCGCAAGACAACCGACATGGCTAAAATTTGAGTCGCCAAATAGCCTAACACGCCTAATAGGATGGCGATAGCTGTCATTAGCTGCGTTGATTTAGCGCCATAGCGCAAGGCAACTACATCGGGTAGGGAGATCGAATTCCCTAATTCGGCAAACAAACGCAACCGCTTTCCCAACAAGTAAAAAGATAGGGTAAAGCCGGCGATTACGCACACAATCATCCATACAGAGCTCATCCCCATTCGATACACCAAGCCTGGCCCTCCAACAAAGCCGAAACCACTGAGCGTACTCGAAAAAACGGCAAAAGCGGTTACCGCAATGCCCAAATCGCGCCCAGCCATGAAGAAATCTTGGGTGGATTTAGTACGCTTTAATGCCCATATTCCTATGATGATACATAAGAACATGTAGAGCCCGACACAGCTTAAAATAATGGGACTTCGAAATGCTTCCATTTTACTTGTTCGTTGTTGGTTGATCGTAAAAAATAGGCTTGCTTACGGCTATAGCCAATTTCCGACCTAATTTATACTTCTTCTTTGAATACACGTGCAAAATACCCACTCAATTCTTCCACTACCTCTTCCTTATTCTCTTCGGTCTCAATGCCTGCCAAAACTCTAGCCAAGCGTTTTTTATAGGTCAGCTGCATGCCACGGGCAATTAGAATACGTTGCGCTTGCGGTGAGCCTGCGCCATGCAAGGATTCAGTCAGGTAACCCACTGCATTTCTACCCAATGTCATATTCTCAATCAAACGGAGGATTCGCATTCGGTCTGCGGTAGGCACATCTGCTTTACCCTTCAGGTATTTTTCTAGTAATACACCTATTTCAGGATGGTTATAATCTTTCTCTGATGGTAAGGTAGCCACCAGCCCTCCTGCCAAATCTTGCGCCAAACGGCTGATTTCAAACGGAAATCGTGTGACATGATGTTTGCAAACATTAGCCAACATTTCATCACAAATATAGGCGCCCGAAGAGGTTGGATAGCCTTGATAAGAAGCCGCAATTCCTGTTCCATATACGGTCTCATTTAGGTGCGTCATCTCCACCAATTTATCTTTGATATGGGAGGCTTTCGTAATTCCATTGTACTCTGCTATCGCCGCCGCTGCGCCAATCAATACATCCCCTACCCCACTTTTACAAACATAACTACGTCGATGATAAGTCGTAAATCGTTCTACCAATAAGGAAGCAAAATCAAACTCCCCGTCCATAAAAATGTGTTGTGTTGGAATAAAGACTCGATCAAAAATTACCATCGCTTCCTGTCCGCCAAACTTCGCATTCCCCACATCCATATCTCCTCCTTCCATACTCCTCGTATCGCAGGATTGGCGACCGTATATGTCTGTCTCTTATACACATCTGACGCTGCCGACGAAGAGGATAGTGTAGA
>CAJXUM010001144.1 GCA_913060855.1 uncultured Lewinella sp.
ACTGTACAGGCCACAACTAAAGAAGATTTTGAGTTAGCCAAAAAGCTTATGAAGGCTTATGCGACTGACATAGGTGTTGATTTGACTTTTCAGGACTTTGAAAGTGAATTGGAACAGGTTTCAACACTTTACGCAAACCCGGAGGGAGCATTCATTATTGCATACCACAATGGCAATCCTGTAGGTTGCTTTGGCATAAGAAAGATAGATAGCGAAATATGCGAACTCAAAAGGATGTACCTGAGTAAAGATGTAAGAGGCCTGGGATTGGGCGAGAAACTGTTGAAAGAAGCAATCCGCATGGCCGTCATATTGAAGTATGATAGAATGCGCCTCGACACGCTCCCTTCAATGAATTCTGCTATTCATTTATATCAAAAACTAGGCTTTAAGGAAATACAGCCTTACCGTTTCAATCCAATTGCTGGGAGCAAATTCATGGAGTTAAAGCTACCCAGGTAATTCAAAAAACAAAAAGCACAAGACTATGAGAGAACTTAAATCAAAGGACAATACGAGCATTTGCTACGAGAGATTGGGCAGTGGCCCTGGCTTGGTTATCGTGGGAGGATCACTGGCCGATCACCATATGTACCACCCCCTGGCAGAAGAGCTTTCTAAGAGTTTTACAGTGTACAACTACGACCGTAGAAACAGGGGTATTAGTGGAGTGTCCAAAAACCACAGCGTTGATACTGAATTGGAGGACTTAGAAATGCTCATATCCCAGGACTCCACGCCCAAAGTAGTGTACGGACATTCAGCCGGTGCTGCACTAGCGATCAGGGCTGCAGCCCATGGCATGAATATTCATAAATTAATCCTGGCAGATCTCCCCTTCTCACTACTGGACGAGAATAAAGCCCTCTCTGCAGAAAATCATGAAAAGGAGTACCAGGCCATCAAAGAATTGATTAATCAAGACGATAAAGAAGGCGCGGTAAGGTTCTTTGTGAAAGATTTCGGCATGTCAAAAGAAGAGCTTGACGGGTTTATTTCATCAGATGGTGGGCAGGCAGCAATTGAGATCAGTCCTACTTTGATAATTGACTACAAGATTTTAGGAGATGGGCTAACCCCAGCTGATCTTCTGGAAAGAATAAAAGTAGCAACGCTAACCTTAACTTCCGACTATGGATTAGCATCGTCACAGGACGCAGCTAAGTACCTTCGTGATTGTAGCATACATAGGCTTGAATCACCTACCCACATGGCTTCACCCATAGATATCGCTAAACCCATTATTGACTTTATGAATGCCCGATTATGAGTAATGTAGTTTCACAATATCTCAGCAAGCTTTCGAAAGACGAGCGAGAGGCTCTGGAAACCGTCAGAAAGCAAATCCTATCACTGATGCCAGAAGCCGAAGAGCGACTAAGTAGAGATGTCCCATTTTTTTATTACAAAGGCAAAAGAGCTGTTGGCTTCCGTTCGACTAAAACCCATTTATCCTTCTTTATCATGGAGGGCAAAGTATTGGACACGCACAGATCAGAAATATCGGATTACGATAATTATTCAACAGTAATCAAATTCAATCCGGATAAACCTCTGAATAAGAACACCATTGAAAAGTTAGTCCGGGCCAGAATGGAAGAAATTGAAGAATCAGCTCAAAAAAGTAAAAGGCCATGATAGTCGCTAAGATAGCCCTTCAGGTAATACTCGGGTTGATTTTCCTGTTTACGGGAACGATCAAGATCACAACCCCAAAAGATAAATTAGAAAGCAAAGGAGTAACAGGTTTTGAAAACATCTCCTCTCACAGGATTAAATACCTGGCTCTGGCTGAAATAACTGGCGCAATGGTGTTGCTCATTTTCAGCATCCCTGCTTTGCCGCAATTGCCCATTAAAATAGCAGCTGTGGGCTTTGCGATTTTAATGATTGCGGCAAGTGGCCATCATTGGACTCGAAAGGAGTACAAAAATATAATTGTAACGGCATTTCTATTAGCGGCATGTATAACGATTTGGTTTTTACAATGAAAATTGAATAAGACCGAGGAGGTTGTTTAAAAACTGACATAAGTATGATTCGATTGAACCCAAAAATTATAACTGCTGCACTAAATCAAGGACTTAATCTTATTTGGACACTTCTGGCCTTTACACCAATCATCCTAATATGGTACTTGAACTTCAGTCTAAATAACCTTTTGATCAGCATTCTGCTTAGCCTGTTAATTGTCAGGTTAATTAAGCAAGGTACCGCTACAACATTGCAGATCTCACACAAGCGGAAGTTCTATGAAAAATTGGGAGTTAAGGAGTTTCAAAAATTCACACAAGACAGCTACTATATCAAAAGGTTAATCGAAAAAACTGGTGGTCAGAAATTGTATTTCCGTAGAAACCATTATTTAAATCAGTTGAAGAAAATCCAGATGTATGAGCAATATCACCTGGTATGCCTCCTCTTCTTTTCCTTTTCTGCTTTCATCGGAATCTACAACCATGATTTTACCTACACTGTTTTGGCGGTATTGGCCAATATAGTCTACAATATAATTCCATTGCTCATTCAACAGTACAACCGAATAAGACTAAGTGAATGTGCCCAAATCAGTAAAATGATAAATCATATTTAGGAGCACGAATACAGAAAACGATAACCCCGACATGTTAAATATAACTTATAAAACTGGTGAGATACCTCAGATAGAGGAATTGATAGATTTATTCAATTCCTCCGACTATTTTCCTATTAAGGACAAAACTGATCTGGGAAGAATTGCTACAATGTTCAAGAATTCAAATATTGTAATTACGGCTTGGGAAAACCGAAAGTTAATAGGTCTGTCCAGAGCACTTTCGGATTTTAGTTACTGCTGTTATTTGTCTGATTTATGTGTTAGAGACGAATACAAGCGACAAGGAATTGGCCAAAAATTAGTGGAGCTAACAAAAGAAAAGGCTGGCAACGAGTGTAAGTTAATTTTGCAATCATCCCCAAACGCAATAGCGTTTTACTCAAAAATAGGAATGAAGCAAATCAATTCTGCCTTTATAATCCAACGAGAATATTAATATTTATCGATGATCGTAATAAACAGTGGAGG
>CAJXUM010001145.1 GCA_913060855.1 uncultured Lewinella sp.
GCGTCAGATGTGTATAAGAGACAGGAACTATAGATGGATGGTATTGATCATTTTAGATAGGATTAATTTATGAATGCAGGATTGAAAGTATTTGCTCCGGCTTCTGTAGCTAATGTGGCTTGTGGCTTTGATGTTCTAGGCTTTGCATTGGACAAACCGGGGGATGAAATAATCGTTCGTTTTTCCGATCAACATCAAGGGTTACGGATTACAGAAATAACTGGAGCGAAAGGTAAACTTCCTTTCGAGGTAGAAAAAAATACGGCTGGGTATTCTGCCCAAAGATTACTCGAACATCTGGGCGAGGAGAAAAGAGGAATCGATATGGAAATCCATAAGAAGATGCCTTTTGGGAGTGGCTTGGGATCAAGTGCTGCCAGTGCCGTGGCTGGAGTCATGGCTATCAATGAGCTATTGAAACGCCCACTAGAAAAGAGAGCGTTATTACACTTTGCAGTATTAGGTGAGCAGTTGGCGGATGGAGCTTATCATGCTGATAATGTAGCTCCTTCTTTAATCGGTGGAATGGTACTGATACGGAACAATGCTGAGTTGGATGTTCATCGTTTACCAGTTCCGAAAGGATTATATGCTACAGTAATCTACCCTCATGTGAAGATACTTACCAGGGATGCACGAGCTGCGTTGAGTGATCAAGTTAGTTTGAAGAAGTGCATTGAGCAAAATGGAAACTTAGCTGGACTGGTGGTTGGCCTATATAATAGTGATTTGGATTTAATCTCAAGGTCTTTGAATGATGTAATAATCGAACCTCAAAGAGCACAATTGATTCCACACTTCTATGATGTGAAAGAGGCAGCCTTAAATGCGGGAGCACTGGGGTGCAGTATTTCAGGAGCTGGACCATCCATCTTTGCCCTGTCTGCGAACAGTCTTATTGCAGAAAATGTGGGTGTTGCTATGGAGCGTATAATGACCAATGCCAAGATTAATAATGAGCTTTTCATCTCTCCGATAAATCAAGAGGGAGCTATAAAATGTTAGCTTATGAAATTATATAGTACAAAGAATAGATCAAATATAGTCGATTTGAAGGAGGCTGTCATGAAGGGTTTACCCGATGACAATGGCCTTTTTATGCCTACTCACCTCCCTACTCTATCGGCTGATTTCATTAATAACTTGGCTGATTTCTCATTTCAAGAGATCGGTTTTGAAGTTTGCAAAGCCTTATTTGATGGAGCTATTCCTGATGAAGACATTCTAAATATTATCCAAAAGGCATTAACCTTTCCTGCACCGGTAGTTAGTCTGGATAATCAGAAGCACATCTTGGAATTATTTCATGGTCCTTCTTTAGCCTTTAAGGATTTTGGGGCAAGATTTATGGCTCAATTGATGGGCTATTTTAATCAAAAGGAGGAAAAAGATTTAGTGATATTGGTAGCAACATCTGGTGATACAGGTGGTGCTGTGGCATCTGGATTCTATCAGACTCCTGGAATTGAAGTCATAATTCTCTACCCTAGTGGGAAAGTAAGCTTCTTGCAAGAGAAACAATTGACTACACTGGGACATAATATAACCGCATTAGAGGTAGATGGTACCTTCGATGATTGCCAGGCATTGGTTAAAAAGGCCTTTCTTGACCCTGATTTGAACGACTCTATTCGGTTAAGTTCGGCTAATTCTATCAATATAGCCCGGCTCATTCCTCAGTCGTTCTACTACTTTGAGGCATATAAACAAATGAATCAAGGCGGTGATCCAGTCGTTTTTTGTGTCCCAAGTGGCAATTTTGGGAACCTAACAGCAGGCCTATTAGCGCAAAAAATGGGTCTTCCTATTCATCATTTTATAGCTGCAACCAATAGTAATGATGTGGTACCTGCTTATTTAGAGAGTGGAAATTATGTACCTAGACAGTCTGAACGGACCCTTTCTAATGCGATGGATGTAGGAAATCCATCTAATTTTGCTCGCATGGTTGACCTCTATAATGCGGTAGCTGCGATAGAAACTCCAGAAAAAAGTGCCTGGATTGAGATGAAGGAAGCTATTACGGGCTATACTTTTAATGATGTTAGCACAGAAAAAGCAGTACTTGAGGTACAGGAAAAGTACAATTATACGATAGATCCTCATGGAGCTGTGGGGTATTTGGCGCTGAAAGAATACCAAAAAGAGCATCCTAATACAAGAGGAATAGTCCTGGAAACTGCCCATCCTTCCAAGTTTCTAGAAGATATGGAGCGTATACTTGGGCGAGATATTTTGGTGCCAGAACGATTATCAAGTCTATCAGAGAAAGAAAAGGTAGCAGTACCTAGTCCAAATAGCTATGCTTTTTTCAAGGAATGGCTGTTAGGTAACTATTAGAAACGGACTTTTGGGAGGGCAAAAGAGGGCTATGCTTTAGAATGTATAGCCCTCTTTTAGTACAATGTTCCCCGAGGAACATATACATTCTAGGTGGAACTTAACTCGAAATCAATGTTCCTCGGGGAACATTGGTCGTATGTCATGCCTATTTTATGTAGGTATTTTATGCTTTTATAGCAAAAGCTAGAGGCTATATGTATTAGAAAGAGCAAGGTTTTGTCCTTACCATATTCGATTTTGATGCTATAGGAATAAGTCTAAACTTGATTTTGATAATCTCAAGTCGTGGATCAAGCAAGGACTTATTAGATCATCTTTAAGTGACTTATTTTGTCATGTTCCCTGGGAAAAAGAAAGAGAAACTTCTGTTTTTATTTAGGTACGACTAAGTAAGTCTAGATAAAATCAGTAAAAAACACACAATGAAAGGATCAGTTTTGATACTATTACTAGGAAGTTTGATGGTGTATATATGCAGAAATTGCCCACCTTTATAAGATTCATTTCTTCTGAGAGTCTCTTTATATTGGAATTATGCTATTTACTATTGGCCTATTTATCCTACTCTTATTGAAATCAAAAAAAGAATCTAGCCTTTTTGTCCTGGCTTATGATCATAGTGGGGTTGTTTGGTGGGGGAATCTCGCTGCATATTTCAACTCAGATGTTATCCTGTCTCTTATACACATCTCCGAGCCCACGAGACCGAGGCTGATCTCG
>CAJXUM010001146.1 GCA_913060855.1 uncultured Lewinella sp.
ACGAGATCAGCCTCGGTCTCGTGGGCTCGGAGATGTGTATAAGAGACAGGGCGCCAAGTCCTGATCTGGAAAAACAAGGGCAGTCTCTGGAGCGGTCGTCGATTGACAAGCCACTAGGAGCAACAAAGAGAGGCTGAGTAAAAAGCTAGGTAGTTTCATACGATTTAGCGTTAATTCGGCTGCAATATATGAGTTGAATGGGATAAAGTGATGGAAATGAAAATGGGAATCACAATGAAAATATGAATGGCGAGTAAAAATGAGAAGTAATATTACATGGGTCTTCTAGTTAATATGTATTTTAGCAATGTATAATAGGCTCTTAAACTTAAAAACGCGTACATGAAAAATTGGCTAAGCTGCTTTTGCCTGCTCTGTCTGCCTTTTGTGGCAAAGACCCAGTTACAGATTGAACCCTTACCTAGTAATATCTCCATGGCTGAATTGGTCCGCACCCATTTTGCGGATTCAAATATGGTTATTTTGAGTGCCACTCTTTTTTCCTTTTCATCTTCTGCAGGTCTATTTCGGCACGGTGAAGATGTAGTAGGCATAGAAGAAGGCTATCTGCTGTCTACTGGGGATCTTGCTGATATTTTAGGTCCTCCCAGTACAGATCTCAGTGCGGATTTGGAAGAGGCTGATTTCATTAATATTATCCAACAAGTAGAAGGGTTACATGAAGGTCCAGATGCACAAATTTTAGCTATTGGATTCATTCCATTGGGCGATAGTATACATTTTGAATTCGTACTGGCGTCTGAACATTATGATGCGCTTGAGTGCTTAGCAGATTATGACCGATTGGAAGCGAAACTATACAGTATTGAAGGGCCTAATCGCTCCATTCGTTCTGAAATGATTGAGGTACCAGGTAAGCCAGGTATTCCTGTCAATAGTAATACCATCAACAGTGGAACGATTGAGGGTGAAACAATTTATTGCGACACACAAGACGCTGACTGGATTGAAAATGCTTCTTTTTATGCAGGCAGCCACCCCGAATTGGCTTTCAATGGCTTTACGAAGGTGCTTTCCTCTAATAAAATGCCGGTGGTTCCTGGCCAAAGATATAATCTGATCATAAGTCTTTCCGAGGGAGATAGTACAACCAATGATTCTGGCCTATTCTTGAAAAAGGGAAGCTTTACCTCAAATAGTAGTGAACGTGCTCAGTATGAAGTTTTAAGTACTCAATACGAGTTCTGTGATACCTTGCGCGTAGGTGATTTGGTAGTCACCGAGGAAGGAGCTTATTTTGCTAGAATAAGCCACCCCGATACCCCGATAGATACCTTTGTTTATTTCGGTGCGTATCAAATAAGAGAAGATATCACGGTCAATTATGACCTGTGTGTAGGAGACACGATTTTCATTGGCGACACTTCTTTTGTGCAGCCTACCACTTATGTTACGGAAGGCACCAATATAGATGGTTGTCCGCAAACCACAACCCATCGAATTGACTGGTACAATGGTGATTTTGTATTTTCTCGCTTTTATGACCTTTGTACGGGAGATACCTTAGTGCTTAGGGATACCTTTTTTGTAGCCTCTACGATGTATGAAGAACGGGTTTCAGCCGGTGAGGGGTGCGATAGTGTTTATTTTCATACGATCAATTTCAATTCAGCGATAACCCGAGAGGAATATATTTCCGCTTGTGTCGGGGATACCATCCAATTGTTTGATACCTTTTTTGTAGAAGATGCAGTTTATGTTCAACAGTTGGAAGAACCGGATTCCTGCACTATTATAGTTACTTATAATGTAGATTTTGAGGAGCTGGTATTTGACCTTGATCCTTCGCTTTCGACTGGATATTGTAGTAGAGACACGATTAGCCTAGCTTATGAAAGAGATTTTGTTGCTATTGGAAACTCATCTTCCTTTACTAGTTTTTTTGATCCTTTTTTGAATATTCCGGATGGAATGGGTCTTAGCACTTCACTCAGCCAGACCGTTAATCAGTTCCCAGTAGATACAAAGGTAGGAGAGCTAGGAGGTATCGTCGAGGTTTGTTTGACGATTGAGCACAGCTGGTTATTTGACCTTGAAATTGAACTTGTTGCACCTAATGAGGCTAGCATAGCGCTGCAATTACAAGCATATAATCTCAGTGAAATCTATTTGGGGGAACCAGTAGATGGTGATGAAGGTGATCCAGTACCCGGTTTGGGATATACCTACTGCTGGACCGTAGAGGCCACTGCCGAAATGACCAGCTTGGCCTTGGCATCTCCTGTCAGTACTTCCTTGCCGGCAGGAAACTATAAACCTTCAGAATCTTTTTCTAATTTAAATGAGGCTCCTGCTAATGGGGAATGGAAATTAAGGTTGACGGATGAATGGGAGGTCGATGATGGAAACGTATTTGATTGGTCTCTCCGTTTTGCTAGTGTACCTATCCTTGAGCCTGAAAGGCAAGGGTGGCTGGGACTTGATCCAGTTATTGCCGCTGATAGCTTATCACTCGTTGCTGTTTTACCAGCAGGCGCTCACGATTTTACTTATTTTGTGGTAGATGAACAGGGTTGTTACGGAGATACGACCTTAAGCATAACCGTCTATGAAGAACCTATTGCTTCTTTACAATTAGACACTGTTATTTGTGAACCGACCCTGATCTATGGCCATTTTATTGAAAACTCCGGCAGCTATCGACTACCCGTAGGTGCGCCTTATTTTTGCCCAGTCGATACCATCGATGTCTTGGTTGAGTTGTTATCACTATCGCAAGTCGGAGGAACGGCTTTTGGAAATTATGACATTTGGACATTTACCGTCGATAATCCCTTTGGTGCTTCCTATTATTTTGATTTTGGAGATGGAGATACTTCTCATCAAGCAACAGTCCAGCACACTTACAATATGCCTGGCTCTGTCACTGCTTCTTTGGTGGTTTATAACCAATGTGATACCATAATTAAGCCTTTTCCCGGCCCTTTTATTATTCCTAATTGGTACGAGATTAGCGGGCAGGTGGAAACGTACCCGATAGGAACCGATCCTGTTGCTGTCTCTTATACACATCTCCGAGCCCACGAGACCGAGGCTGATC
>CAJXUM010001147.1 GCA_913060855.1 uncultured Lewinella sp.
ACTTTAAGAATGCTTATGAATATCAACTGCTGCACGATAAATTTGCTGAAAAGTATTCCGAGGAAGTGAATAAACGGCAGCAAATGGAGCTGGAAGTTCAGTATGAGGCCGATAAGAAAAAACAAGAAACGGAGCTTTTACGCTTGCAGGCTACAAAGTTGCAACTGAAAGCTTTACGAGCGCAGATGAATCCACATTTTATGTACAATGCGCTCAATTCCATTCAGCATTTCATCACTTCCAATGATGTATCTTCAGCTGCCAAGTACCTCGCTAAATTTGCTAAACTAATGCGCCAGAGTCTGGATCACTCTGATCTGGAAATTATATCGCTAGAGAAAGAAATCGACTTCATTGAAAATTATCTCTACATCAATGAAAAGCTGCGTTTCCAAGAGAAACTCAATTATAAGATTATCGTAGACGATGAAATTGAGGAGGACATCCTTGGTGTACCTACGATGATCGTCCAACCCTATGTGGAGAATGCCATTGAGCATGGCTTGCGTAGCCGAGATAAAGGCATACTTACAGTCACTTTTACCTTATCTGAAGACGAAGACAATGAGATCATTCTGTGTGTCGTCGAAGACAATGGCATCGGCCGAGAAAAAGCGGCGGAACTCAAAATGGAAGACCCACAATTCCAGAATCATCGGTCAAAAGGTACCCGTATCACGGAGGAACGTTTGAGTATTCTACACAATTCAAAAGATGAGCATTTTGTAGAAACGATTGATTTGAAAGATGCGACTACCGGAGAGGCGACAGGTACTCGGGTAGAGATTCAGATTCCGATTATGGAGATTCAGATGCGGTGATCATACTACAAGCCACAAATAGACGACAGACGATAGAGGAGAGATCGGCTAGATACAAGCCCAAAGCCCACCTCAGCAGTCTCTTTTCTCGCTTCTGCCTTCTGAATGTCCAGTCATATGTACGGTGATCGGCAAGTATTGCCAAGGCCGACCTTCATTATAAACCTACATAAATCCCTGTCTAGCTAATCATGCAGCTAAGTTCCCTACGTAGCATGCCCTAGAACTACATCTTTATGTGGAGTAACACTAGGTCCTTATTTTGCTATAAGGTACTTGGGAAACGTCTATTAAATTTTGTATCTTACTATTCCAAATGTTGGCCGATTTCTTACCTCTCTCCTTTAGATGCCAGTGTTAAAACTTCTTAAAGACCTTGTACTTGTCAAGTTTGGAGCTTCTTCTATTCTTGAATCCCTTTCAAGGGATCATCCATTTTATAAGTCATTTATGCCATTTGAAGCTCCTTTTGAAGAACATAAGAGTGCTACATATAACCCAGCCGGAAGCTGAAAAGTAACGGAAAAGGGTCATAAAGAACCTAAACACATGATATCAAAACAAATCCGCGCTAATAGCCAGGCACTAGACCAGGAAATACAGTGGTTTCTGCGGGTACTCGATACCCGATTTCAGCTCCATTTTGGGCAGGAGTCCCAATTTGAAGACATCTTTGATATCCCTCCACCTCCAATAGCAGATTCCGAATCAACTTGGGCCAAGCTTTTGGACAGGTATACGCCCGATGTATCGGAACGCCTTGCTATACTTTTGGGATTGATCCCTCATATTCAGCCACAAATTTTAGATATTTTCTTTGCCAAAAACGCACAATTCGATCGCGTTTTTTCGGAATTTGGGGGGAAATATCACCAACAGTTTGGCGGTTTTATCCCTACCGGTGAAACCCTGCTTTTCCTATTGGGAGGAAGCCAGACGGGGCCTCGGGCTAACGCCCTTCAACTTTTTCAGTCAGATCACTTCTTTGCCAAAGACCAGCTGCTAACTTTAAGCGGTAGTGCTGAATCGGATTATCCCTTAAAAGGCCGACTTGTATTGTCGACTGAATGGCTAAATGTTTTGTTGCTGGGAGAAGAAGTGATGCCCGCCTTCACGCCAAAATTTCCGCTAAGGGAAATGGAGAGGGACCTGAAAGAAACAGACCTTGTACTAGAAGCAGAAACTAGAAGGCAGATTGATGAAATTCGCCTTTGGATCGAACATAGGAATACGCTAAGGGAGGACTGGGGCATGAAAGGAGTGATTAAGACTGCCTATAGTGTACTTTTTCACGGTATTAATGGTTCCGGCAAAAAGACTGCTGCGGTATTGTTGGGGAAGCTGACGGGCCAAAAGGTCTATGAGGTGGAGCCATCCTTATTGCAATCAAGTCATATCGATGAATCAGTCGCAAGAATAGCCAGCTTATTCCGTTCAGCAAGTCTTCAAAATGGGATTTTATACTTCGACGAGGCGGATGCACTATTTGGTAAGCGAACTAATCTCCAAACAAAAAATACGGATTCCTTCAATCAACAACTGGGGGCGCTACTGCTAACCCATCTAGAAGGCTTCGCAGGCGTTGTCATTTTTGCCACAGAGTCTGTAGATGATCTTGATGAGAGGATACTGAGAAGATTCCACAAACTCATCCGCTTTGCTATACTTAGTGTTTCACAACGCTTACAGCTATGGCAGCAAAACATCCCCGCGAAAGCTACCTTGGCAGATGATGTAGACTTAGCTAAACTCGCCCAAGACTTTGAGTTAAACGCTGGCTCAATTGTCAATGTAATTAGCGATTCTGCCTTACAGGCTTTAGCATCGGGGACGAACGAGATCACCCTAATGAGCTTGCGAAGGGGAATCCGGAAGGAATTAATTAGAATGGGCAAAATTGTCTAATTAATAGCCAACAAGCCCCCTAGTACCTTTTGGGTTATTGCTTCAACCTTCGGCCATGTCTTTGAGCGATTCGGTATCATTCAATTGCTGGCTGGCCTGGGTTTGGATTTTTCCGATTAAACCAAAAACAGATTTAAAAGGCTGGTTACCAAGTGCATCCAAGATTTGATTGGCTTCGTCTATTGTAAGTTCCAGTTTTATTACCTTCATTTTTAATCGTATTTTTTTGTTTAATGGATCACAAATTAACGCTTTTTATCTCCCCTTAGACCACATCCTGATGCTGTCTCTTATACACATCTCCGAGCCCACGAGACCGAGGCTGA
>CAJXUM010001148.1 GCA_913060855.1 uncultured Lewinella sp.
ACACTATCCTCTTCGTCGGCAGCGTCAGATGTGTATAAGAGACAGCTTTTAGAATAATCCATTGAAAATGCCAACGTACTAGGCGTTGCGCCTGCTGGAATAGTAGATTGGGGTTGTCTATTGTATCTTTTAGAGCAGCGACTACTTTATTATGAAAGAGTAGAAAGGCAGTATGTAGCTGGGATATCAAAAGATGTTCATCATTGCGGATATCTGGAATGACCGCAGTATTACCACCATCCTGAGACTGGCCTATACGCGGGAGATCGTGGATGTTTGTGGGCTTATTTTTCAAGACTATTTCAGCTCTTCCAATTTGGAACTGCACGCGTCGCCAATCATTGTATTTATTTCTATATAGGTATGGATTGACATATGGGCCACCTCCATAGATTGAATCTAAATCAAGAGAGGGCGTTCGGAAGTTCCTCAAAAACTCTGGGTCCACTTGCCTTTCACCGATAGAGGTCGGATCAAAACTGATATCATGAACAATAAATTGCCCTAAATAGGTATAACCTGACGGAAGATGATCATTGGCGTTAGCTAGGTTTTTAAACATTGCTTCTGCTAGTTGCTGGTGTGCTTCGGTGATGTCCATATCGGGCTGCCAGGGAGGTAGAGCTGGAAATAGGCGTCCGAATTTGCCTTGGTCATAAGCACGGGAAGACGGGACAAATTGAATACTGGGATAAAAAGGGGAAACCATGTTTTTATTTTAGAACACTGTTATGATTATGGTGAAAATAAATTAATTTTAAAGATAAAGCTATTTTAAATTAAAATAGGGCGCTATTTCTAAATATTAAAAAACAACATTATGCCACTGCAGATCGTCTATTCTTCGGGCCTAAATGGCTTTGAAGAAAAATCAATTCCCTTTTCAACTTCCCCTGCATTATGGATGGAAGATGAATACGTCGATGGCTTTAATAAGGCTCGTTCGGGAGAGGTTTCCTTATTTAAAAGTGTAAGTTTTCAAAAAAAGCATCTTCAAGATTTAGCCATATTACCAGATTGTCATTGGGTCACTTTCTCGCCGGTTATTTTAACGAAAGGCCAAGAGAAAGTATGCTCGCTTTGGTCTGTTGCTGCGGATGAAGCGGCTGTGCCCTTGTTAGATGATTTAGATAAAATTGTCATAGCCACGGAGGTGAGTACTGATTTTGGGCCCTCCTTTCCTACGTATTCAAAACCGATAAGTAAGGCAAACCTTATCGGTATTTCTGAACCAAAAGATAAACTCCCAGATCAATTTCAATGGATTATCCCTGAATTTAAAGAAGAAACTTTGACTAGTGTTGTTGCTAATTTGGAGGGAGGTACAGGAGAAGATATCAACCCATTTCTTAGTATACATTTGCTCAAAGACGATCTAACAGCTATTTGTCAGCAAGATGGTTGTGTACAGATAGCCTTTATGCCGATCGTATTGCAGTGCCGAGTCAAAGAGGACCTGATCTCTGATCGAGCACGAGGTGTTTTTGAAGTGTCTTTACAAACAACGGTTACGCTCCTTGTTGTGGCTTTGGATGCTAATAATAATGTTATAGCTAGAAATATTGATGGTGTGGACGTACTGAATTTTGGAGCAGACGGTTGGCCGCCAGACTATCGACCTTGGTCATAGTTATATTGAGTGGGACTAAAAAGTCAACCTAATCCTTCAAATTATTCCCTGTATATGAGGCAACTAGGAAGTGGTTTTTACGTTATTAGTTTTCTTTTATTGATCTTATCTAATTATGAAAGTAAGGCGCAGACTTCCTCTTGGTATTTCAATGAGTTAAATCAAGGAAAGGGCCTTTCGGAACAGACTAATCCTGAATTATATAAGGATTCTAGAGGATTTCTCTGGATAACCAGCTTTGATGGTCTAAATCGGTTTGATGGCAAAACGGTCAAGGTGTACAAACCCGTTATCCCAGAAGTAGGTTTAGATGCCTATATAACCAGTAATATTTTTGAAGACCAAAGAGGGGATTTATGGTTCTCTACCATTGGAGGTATACATCACTTGGATCGGGCTAATGATACGATATCCTCGAGTGTACTCTCGGGTAATTATAATGACGATGCTGCAAAAAACCATCATGCGATTCACCTTGATCAAAATGGAGAATTGTGGGTTGTTGCAGATAGCGTTTTACATCTTGTAAACATATATAATGGAGAGGATACTATTCTGCATCCTTATTCGGCCTATATGTCTTATGCGGTGACCAACCAAGATAAGAAGGTCACGCATTTGGTGAAACCATTATTAGAAGAGCCAGCTGGAATTGAAGTGCTTACTTATAGCCAGGATACGTTGACTATAGATAGAGAGCGTTTTTTTGTTGAAAATGATAAACGGGGTTTTCCTGAAGCGGTTATCTTTTTTATTCTGATCGAAAATGATTCGACCATATGGCTACCTTCCAATATAGGCCTGATTCGTTTTAATCCCAATCGCCCTACTGCCTATGACCTATTTCGGCCAGAAAATCATCAGGGAAGCAGTAGTTTTTGTGATGCTGGGAGTTGGGGCGACACACTTCTGTGGATCGCAAGTAGTAGGTATGGCCTCTATTTGTTTGATAAAAAAGAACTTCAGTTTGTTCGACGAGATACGCTCGCTTGGATCAATGATAGGTCCACACCACTAAATAGAGTCAATAATCTATATATTGATAAACAGGAAAACTTATGGCTTTCTATCTGGGGTGAAAGACTGATTTTTACAAACCTACCTAATAGTAAATTTTCTTCTCTATTATCAAAAGCTGGCTATTCTAGCTCGGGAAGTACATCAATTACTTCGATTATTCAAGATGAGGATAGGCAGATTTGGGCCACCGGAGGTAGACAAGAAGCCTTTGTTTTTGAGAATGATCCTACTGCTAGAACATGGAAAAACACCCTTCCTTTAGTAGAAAAAGAAGATCAATTTCGAACATCGAGTTTCCTATTTTGTGATAATGAGGGAGATATATGGGGCTTAAGTTATAGTTCCATGATGATTTGGCGGAAGGATAAAAATAAAATCTGTCTCTTATACACATCTGACGCT
>CAJXUM010001149.1 GCA_913060855.1 uncultured Lewinella sp.
TTCGTCGGCAGCGTCAGATGTGTATAAGAGACAGGGCAGTAATTAGCGCTAGTAATCAATATACCTGAAGTCCGCCTCATCTATCTGTAATAGATACAATATAGTAAGAATCAAAGCAGTGTACCAAAGTACCATTCCGATATTGGCCCATCGCGGAGACACGTATTTCAGCAGATAATCATACATTTTTTTTCTTTCTAATAGAGAAATAAAAGAGTCAAATAAGTTTCCCAAACAGCTTTCCAAGTAGGTTGCATTACAATAACAAAACTCAATACCACAAAGTGGAAGGTCAATACCTTAGCCCAAATATCATAAAAGGGTATGGTCTTGGTTAAGCGTTCTGCCAAACGGCTATTCTTGTATAAATGCCAAATAGCAATTCCTACACCATGGAATAACCCCCAAACTATATACTTGAGAGATAACTCGTGCCAAAGGCCAATCACTAACATCGTAAATATAATTCCCCAAATCGGTTGACGTGTCATACTTGCTACGGGGATATATACATAGTCCTTACACCAAGACGAGAGGGAGATATGCCAGCGGTTCCAGAACTCGTTGATGTTGGGAGCGGTCAAGGGATAATTAAAGTTTTCCATCACCCTAAAACCCGCTAGCAAAGCCAAACCGATAGCTATATCCGAGAAGCCTGCGAATTGAAAGTAGGTATTGAGGAGAAAGTTGATAGATTCCAAATAGGTTTTCAGCCAGAGGTATTCTTCCCCTAATCCATCTATCCTAAGTGCTATTTTTTTAGAAATGAGAAAGTTGCCTAGAATCACTATTTTAGCGTATCCATAAATGATTCGTTCAAGGCCATCAGCAAATAATTGTTGATCCCAACGTCTACGCCTTAGGTTTCGCATGAAGGTAGGGAAACGATTAATTGGGCCCACTAATATCGTTGGTAGGAAGAACATATAACAGACATATTCTCCAAAATTGTGCAAGGGCACCTTTTCCTTATATTGTTCAATCGCGTAGTGAATTTGCCGAAAAGAATAATAGGATAACCCTAAAGGGATTAATCGACTACCATCGTGTAAGAAATCCGGAGCCCAACTCGCCTTGTACATTACAAAAAGGCCAATAGATTGTAGAAGGATTAAGATCGTAGCCCAAGCCCTATTGATGCCAGTCTTGAAAATGCCAAAACTGGTCATCGTTGTAATGGCCAGGATAGCGAGAGATAAAGGTGCCTTCCAAAACAAAAACACAAGCGTTCCTATTGTAATCACCCATACCTGCCAGCGACTGGGGGCAATCCAGCAAAGCCCTACAAGCACTCCCGTATATAGTAGAATCAAATTCAGTAAATCCATAAAGCTTACAGTGCTGCTTTTATTTGGTGGAATAGCCAGTCCGAGAAGCGCTCCATTCCTCTCCGGTTAAGGTGAGCATCAGTAAAGTGACTATACGGGATTATTTCCGGGTATACCCAATGCTCCAGGTCCAGATTTTCCTGATACTGCTTTAAAAAAGATTGAAAATCGGCTTCTTTTCTGGCTGAAATCAATGCGTCCTCAGTTACCTTTGGTCGTGGCAGGTTCAACATGACTACTTGGGTTCCTGTATCTCTTAGTTTTGCTAGCCATTGATTAACCCGCTTGTTATGCTGATAGGGGCGAATATTAAAGGCTGTAGGCTCGAAGGTGGTAGAATCAATGCCGAATGTTTCTTCATGGTACTTCCAGAAGAAATCGAAAGTTCTAGGTTCATCAGATAGCCCCTTTCCGGCCCATAAAAGCAAATGTTCTTTAACCCCTTCTACACGAAGGCTAAATCGCTCAATCCATTTGGGAACGTGTAACATACCAGGGTTGTACTCATTGAAGGCAAGCAGGCGTTCTTCGAAACATACCAGATCGGCTTTCAAGCGAATCGCCAGCTCGAAAAAATCTGGCAAATCCTGCAGGTCAGCTGCACTACAACTATACATATAAACCTTAAAGACATGGATGGGTTGGCCAGTTTCAGTCTGAGATCGTTCATAGAAATAATCATGATGCTGAACTCCCATGGCCGTCAATGAGGAGCCAAAAATGATAACGACCTTATCCTCTTCGGCTATTTGATAATGTTCTTCCAAGTTCTGCATCCGGTCCTTGAAGTCACGGTAGAAAATGCCGTGACCCTCTCGAACATCCAGAACGAAAGAGCTAGTGAAGATCACCAGTGCAGAAAGAATTGCCGTAGCCAGCCATACAGATATTGGTGGGAAGGTACGCTTCATAAATTAGCTTAGTTTTGCGGCTAAGATTTGCTCTGCCTCAGAGAGTGTATTCATCACCATAATTTCTTTGGAATTAAACCGAATTTTGAATTGGTCTTCCAAATTGGTAATAAATACGAGGTGAGCCATGGAGTCCCAGCCGTCAATCGTCATGGAATTGCCTTTCATATCCAGTTTGGCTTGCTCAACCTTAAAAGCATCCGCCGCCGCAGCTAGAATCCCTTCTGCATAAGTAGCATCAGCGCCCACTTCAAGCATCTTCCCGGCTAACAATTCTGCTTCTAGCGCTTGATAGCGAATCTTCCCTGAAGCTGTTTTGGGTATCTCTTTTAGGAAATAAATCTTCCTAGGAACTTTGGCTTCTTCTAATTCCTTCCGACAATGTTCTATTAGGCTCAATTCATCGGCACCAAGGCCATCTTGCAAGACGACGCCTGCCACTAGTTTTTCGCCAAAAATTTCGTCGGTGATGCCTAAGGCAGCAGATTCTAAGATAGCTGGATGGGTATTTAATACAGCCGTTACTTCCTCGGGCTGGATATTGATACCGCCAGAGATAATCAAGTTCTTTTTTCGGCCAACGATATAGTAAAAACCTTCGCTATCGCGGGTGGCATAGTCTCCGGTATAAAACCAGCCGTCTTTTAGCGCAGCGCGAGTGGCTTCCTCATTATTGAGATAATTACTCAGTAGGTTGTCGCCTTTGATTAGAAGTTCTCCTTTCTCATTATCTCCTAGCTCTTGCCCATTCTCATCTATTACTGTCTCTTATACACATCTGACGCTGCCGACGAAGAGGATAGTGTAGAT
>CAJXUM010001150.1 GCA_913060855.1 uncultured Lewinella sp.
GAGATCAGCCTCGGTCTCGTGGGCTCGGAGATGTGTATAAGAGACAGGTGTATACCACTATTTTTTAAACCAGTACTTGGGTTATGTGTGTTTGTTGCTGATAATCAATTATTTAGGGTGATGGTATTTGTTTTTATTGTTTAATGAAGCGACCTATATGTCGAATCCCCTCGATATCGGTCTGGATAAAATAGATGCCAGGAGCTAAGTTGTTAACTGTTATGACACCTTGATCAATGTTTACCGCGTGACTTACATCAACTCCATCTACACTATATATAGCCCATTTTCTTCCTACTGTTACATCTCCCTTAATAAATAGTTTGTTTTGTGTGGGATTAGGGTAAAGTTGAATCGCACGCGGGGCATAGGGCTTATCATCGATCGCCGTAGGAAGGTTGGCGGTATATTTAAAGATCGTACCATTTGTCGTGCCAATAAATAAGTGGTTATTGACGACACTCCAAGCAGAAATCCCGCGCAAAGATGATTCTTGCTGAAAAGGAATATCCAGCAACTCCCACTCAAGACCGCCATTAGTAGATCGGAAGTAGATATCTTTGGCATAAGTACTTTCTGTTTCTTGAACGCGACCTATGGCGATAAGATGGGTAGGGCTAAGACTGGTAAAGCCGTTGATCTGAAATGCCGGTAAAGCATCTACTTCTGGCGAAAAACTGGCCTTGGACCAGAATTCTCCCCCATTGCTACTGCTCCAAATTTCATTTCCTTTTGCTAAGAAGCCATTCTGTTTACTCTGAAAATAAAAGCGGTCTTCAAAGTTTCCAACGCCTGCTGTATTCAATAAATCCCAGTCCCCAGAGGTAGGATCTCTTTTGTATAATGCGTCATCATAGGAAGCAATGAGTTGTCCATCCGATAGAATCTGAAGACGTCCTTTTTGGAAACCTTTTGGACTTTGATTGTCAATTTCTAAGGTACTCCAGTCATTATTCCCATCGGTCCTTTTTAAGACGACAAGCCGATTGTTATTGAGTAGACTCAAGACATAAAGATTGTTACCGTGGTATCCTATATCTAATGCATTGGTGTCGTTACGAATTAGCAACTGTTCCCAGCTTATCCCTTGGTCGGTGGTCCGATAAACATCTTTTGAAAAACCAAGCAGTACTCCTCGATCGACATCGGCGAAATCTATTCGCTTAAAATCATCAATATACTGATGCGAGCTAACCGGTGGCGGCAAGGTATCCCAATCTTGTCCAGCTTTTTTAAGCACGAGTCCGTTATTACCAACCGCATACCCCTCATTTTGAGATAGCATTTTCATAGCTGTAATATCAGGATAGGGGAAATGAATGCTTTCCCAGTTTTTTCCACTATCGGTGCTATGCAGGATATTTCCGCTAGCGCCTATAATCAATCCATTTTCCTCATTGAAGGCTGTTGCTAAGGAATAACCCTTTTGAAAACCACTATAAGGCCAGACATTTAGTCCAATTTCTTCCCAATGATCTCCGCCATTAGTGGTTTTGTATATGCGGTTACCGGGATTTAAACTTGATGTGGAGGCTACTAACAGGCCTCGCTCCGCATCAAACCAGTACATGTCTCTGATGATTACGCTTTGATTGAAAAAGCCTGGTAAAGCAATCTCATCCCAATCTTGTCCTCCATTGATAGAGCGAAGTAATTTATCTTGGGCGAAGAGGAATGTTTGATTGGTTAGGGCGAGGTAAAGGGTGTTATCGGTGGCGTAGGATAGTTTGGCCAAGTGGTGATTGCTGCTGCCCGCGTTGGGTAGGGGATAGTTTTCTTCCCAGCTTTCTCCTCCATTTTCTGTTTTTAAAATGAAGGCTTTATTTTCAGTTGTGTTGAGATTAAAATTGGCGGTTTCATACCCGATTAGCAAGCCTTCTTTTTCATTGTTGAAAACAACTTTGCTCAACCTGCGATAGGGTGTCGCATTTTGACTCCAACGGATCTCTTTCCAGCTTTCACCGCCATCTATCGTTTTGAATATCTTTTCAAAAGTACCTACCGCATATCCAATTTCAGCCGAAGGGAAGTAAATGTCAGTAAAATAAGCGCTGAGGGGAGGATGAGAAGGAAGGGGGAGTAATTTTTTTACAACAACCCAATGTTTTCCTCCATCATAAGTTTTAAGTATCTCATCCCGATGGGCGATAAATCCGGTGTCAACCGACACAAAAGCTATTGCACTATGAGTACCTGGTGAAGGAGAGGTGGTTAAGCTGTTTTTGAAGTTTAGCTGAAGGGGATAGTCAGCAATACGTGACAATTCTTTGCTGGAAAGATTAAACCTTAGGAGATCATTCCCTAGCAGGTAAACCTCGTCACTATGAGGGACTTTAGCCATCAAATAGTGACTGTTTTGTGGACTTAATGGATGTTCTATTGTCCATTGTCCCCATAGGAGATTACTTTTCAATAGTAGTAATAGGATGGCAAATCTTGTTATCATAATATTTGGATTTATACAGCAGCTATTTATTCTGTCCAGTAAGGTCAGAATAAGGTAAATGGCCTTATACCTCGGTAGGTACAGTGGCGGTATTTGATGAAAAATGTTGTGGATCAGGAAATGTGTAGTGAGAGTTCTGGATACAAAAGTAGGGGAAGGACGGTCACTATGCTCACTAGATGATTGGCTGGTTTTTTTACTTGAGTAGCTAGTTGATTCTTTTAGTAGATGACCACTTACCTGATGGAGTTAATAGAATTATCAGAGAATCTAAACTAAAAGAGAGAGGACTATTTCTTAATAGAGCACCCTGTCTGAGACTTATCCGTTCAGACAGGGTGCGTATCCGTTTAACTTGACTTTTTTCCTTAAAACTTGGCAGGTGATTCAGGAGGGCCTGCACCTTCAGGCATTTCATAAGTCTGAGTCATGATCCATTTATCAAACTCAAAACCATCTTCTCGCATCGAAAAAGAGATTTCATGCCAGCCAGCAGTGGGAATCTCCAAATAAATCAACTCGGGAACACCGCAGTGTATCTCCTTGGTCCTGTCTCTTATACACATCTGACGCTGCCGACGAAGAGGATAGTGTAGA
>CAJXUM010001151.1 GCA_913060855.1 uncultured Lewinella sp.
AGATCAGCCTCGGTCTCGTGGGCTCGGAGATGTGTATAAGAGACAGGGATTATAAAGTGGATAGTTTAGACCAGTCGATTTTGACCGCCTTGAAGGGAAACGCTAGAGAAACCTTTGCTAAAATAGGTCGTGAGGTTGGACTTACGGCTCCTGCTGTTGCGCAAAGGATTCAGAAAATGGAATCGGCAGGTATCATCAAAGGTTATGAAGTGACTTTAGACCAAGCAAAGTTGGGGAATGATATAGCAGCCATGATCACTTTGAAATGCCCGTACGGCAAGATTCAAGCCTTTGGCAAGCAATTGGCTACTTTTAGTGAAATCGAACAATGCTTGCGGGTGACGGGGGAAGATTGTGTGGTCCTCCATGCTTTGTTGAGAAATAACCAACACCTAGTAGAATTTTTGGAGCGCTTGGCGGAATATGGAGAAAGTAAGACGGCTATCATACTGAAAGATATGTTGGCAGATTGAAGCCTCGTGCTGTTTCCTTAACTTAGCACCCCATGCAATTCTTTACCCATATTGCTTTTTTTGCGGCGGCTCAAGGTGGATTCCTTAGCCTAGTCCTGTTTCTTATCCGCCGAGGAAATCGGGAGGCCAATCTGTTTTTGGGAGTATTTGTACTGATTTATTCCTTGTGGTTAGCAGAATTTGCTGCCTATTTCACTTCCTACCTTTTTGCCGTTCCTCACTTGTTGTTTGTAACCGTCGGGTTGCCTCTCTTGTTTGGACCGTTGCTCTACTTTTATGCCCAGACCTTGGAAGGGCAGCGGCCGTGGCGAAAACCTGCAAATAGTTTACATTTCCTACCCTTTATACTACATACGCTCTATTATATACCCTTCTTCATTCAAACGGCGGCGGTCAAAGCGGCCGATTTGGAGGCATTGCGTAACACCATTGCCCCGCCCGACTTTTCCATGGGATTTTATATCAATGAAAGCCTTAAGTTTTTACAATTGATCCTCTATTTGGGATGGGTAACTCGACAGTATTCGCCATGGGGCAGACAGGAGAGGAAGCGTCTGCCAGCTATGTATAATAAATGGCTGCAACAATTGCTGCTAGGCCTTGTCTTTTTCGCCTTCTTCGACCTTTCGCATCTGTTGAGTCTTTCTCTTTTTGAATATGATTACCTGTTTACGATCGCCAAAGGCGTGCTCCTCTCGGGAGCCTTTATTATCTATTATATTGGTTATTCAACACTCCGGCAACCGGAGATTATCGCAGGAGACTTAGCCATGCCCCGCCCGAAAAACCGCTACGAAAAATCATCCTTGACCCAACAGCAAGCTGATGAGCACCTTGGACTCCTCCTGGCTAAAATGGAAGAAGAAAAGTACTATCTAAACGAAGATTTAAAACTGAAAAACTTATCCGATGCACTGGGGCTCTCCACTCATCATCTTTCTCAGCTTTTGAATGAACACTTAGGGCGTAATTTTGCAGATTTTGTCAATGCTTATCGCGTAAAGGCTGCCCAAAATATGTTGTCTGATGCTTCTTATCATCAATTTACGATACTAAGCATCGCCTTTGAGGCGGGCTTTAAAAACAAAGCCTCCTTCAATGCTGCCTTTAAAAAGCATAGCGGGCAGACCCCTTCTCAGTACAAAAAGCAATACATGGCCCCAAAGGGCTAATACTGATGAAGTAAAGGCTTGAGAATTGCCCTATTATTACCCGTCAGCCTATCTTTTTAGTCCAATCCTATCGGATCAGTCGCTTTTACTACTACGATTAGCGTTGTTTGTGTAGCCCAAATGGCAACCTATAAATCAAACTCAGAACCGATAGTATTGGGTAGGAGGTGTGGGTGAAAAGTAGGCCTGCCGAAATTCACGCCAAATAATCGAACACTGAGGCACGGAGACACGGAGGTTTATTTCTTCTCAGTGCTTCTGTGTCCCTGCCTGATCTGACGAACCGCCAGGCAGGTCTGTGTTGAAATAAAATTTGGCGGCATTTTCCTCGAAATGACTTTTTACACACCCCCCCGCTTTAGCTTTTACATCCATTAAAACAACTTCTCTATATGCGAAGCTACAAGCTATTTATGTTGTGCCTTTTCCCAATTCTACTGAGTGCGCAAGCGGCAGAAGAAAATGCTCTGCTCAAACAAGTAGAACATGGCTATGCCGATAATGATGGCGTGAAGATACATTATGCCAGTATTGGTGAAGGTCCCTTGGTGGTGATGCTTCATGGTTTCCCCGACTATTGGTACACCTGGCGGGATCAAATGATGGCCTTGAAAGATCGCTTTCGAGTGGTGGCTATGGATTTGAGGGCCTATAACCTGAGTGACCAACCTCGTGGAGTGGATGCCTATAAAATGTCAAACTTAGTGGATGACGTGATCGCGGTCATTAAAGCACAGGGGGAAGAAAAAGCCATCATAGTGGGGCATGATTGGGGAGGGGCGATTGCCTGGCAATTGGCGATTTATCATCCGGATATGGTAGAGAAGCTGATCGTTTGCAATATGACGCATCCGACCGGAAGAAGTAGAGTGGCACTACAGACTTTGCAGGCTAATGAGAATACCTCTTACATGGATGACTTTAGAAAACAAACGGCTGCGACTTTGCCCATTAGTTGGATGACCGGATGGGTGCGAGATTCTGTGGCGAGAAAAGAGTACAAAACGGCCTTTGGTCGATCTTATGTTGATGGTATGATTAATTATTACAAAGCTAATACTTCGACCAAAGAAGCGAGAGCGAAATGGTTGGCTGATCCGACGATCAAAACTTTACCTAAAATCGAGGTGCCAGTGCTCGTTATTTTCGGCACCCAGGATCAATATGTGCAAAAGGAGGGATTGAATGATAGCTGGGATTTTATGCAAAAGGATTTAACACTGGTGACCCTCCCCGAGGCGGGGCATTTTGTGCAGCAAGATGCCTCGGAAATGGTGAGTAGGACGATGAGGATGTGGTTATTAAGAGATGACAATTAAATCCTACCAGCTAGTTCAATAAGTACGATACGATAAATCAACTGAATCTGTCTCTTATACACATCTCCGAGCCCACGA
>CAJXUM010001152.1 GCA_913060855.1 uncultured Lewinella sp.
GTCGGCAGCGTCAGATGTGTATAAGAGACAGGATTTCCTTTGTTTTGCGCGTCGGGAATAATCACTGCAGCGCCCACTTCTAATGGCGTAAAACAGCAGTTACGCAAGCCACTCATGCTATCTAGTTCGCCTAATGCCAAGAAGCGGTCTGATTTTCGCCACTGGAAGGTTTCACTGATTAATCGCCCGCTCCGCATAAGGTGACCATGCGATAACATGACGCCTTTGGGTATTCCGGTAGAGCCTGAGGTATAAAGTATCACCGCCAAATCATCCGCATCAAGGGCGATATCTACAGTGGTCATTTCATCCTCTTCTATCTCCATCAGCCAGTCTGAAAATAGTTGACTTTCCGTGTCTGGCTCTTCTTCTTCATCGAAAACAATACAACTATCTGTAGGTAAGACACTTTCGCAACCTTGGAGCGAGGCAGGGCTGACAAAGACCAACTTAGGCTTTACTTCCTGGAGAATATGCTTCATTGCACCTAGGGCTAAATCATACTCCACAGGTACGACAACAATCCCCATTTGGGTAGCCGCCAGAAGCGTCAATACCGCTTCAAAGTGATTGGCCGAAATAATGGCAATTTTATCTCCTTTATTAAGGCCTGCTTTATCTAACCTCGCTTGAATTTGTTGAATTAATTGATCGCTATCTTCGTAAGTGAACTCACTTTCATCCATTTCTGCAATCAAAAATAGTTGATCGGAGAAATTCTGCACGGCCCGCTGCCACAAGGCTTTAATCGTTTGCTCGGACTTGGGGACGGTATAGGACTGTGTACTGACGAATGCCTGCAATCGAATACTTTGCTTGGAAACGGGAACAACCTGGACAATATCTTTGTGCTGCAGCCCAGCTAGTGCCTCCCCTAAATCCGTTAAGGAATAATTCGTTCGTTCGGCTATCTCTTGCACCGAAAGCAATTGGCCTGCCCAGAACAGTAGCTTACACTCCAATTCTGACAAGGCATAATCTGCAGCTCTCTCCAATTTCTCCATATAGATCGGATGACGATCCAATAGATATCCTACCCTATCCGACAAGTAGGAGCGATCTAAGTGTACCATCGCCTGATGAAGATTAATATTGAGCAATGGATTGATCAAAATATGGCAATGGGCGATATCCGCTAAGTCTTCAAATCGAAAAGCCTGCAATTGTTCCGATTCCTGCCAATCTTGCGGCAAAATAGCAATACAAGAATTGTAATGGTGTGAATTAGGATCCGTTACCAATGGTGCTATTCCACTTTCCGACAGTTCATTGATTTTGAACATCTCCGGTTCCGGAAAGACCATGCCTACTCGATTGGTAATCGACAGCATTCGATTGAAAAAGCGATCATAATCAAGGCCATGTAACTGTCGGCATCCCCGCTCAAAAAAGGGCTCGGGCTCATTATTCGACAAATGTACATGGGGGAAAATAATTGCTGCTTTATCCGTTGTGATCCGGAGCATTTCACTGAGGAGCAGTGACTGATCAAAACGGTGAAATGTATCTAAACCTACGACTAACGAGACGGTATTATCGCCAAAAGGTAGTGGTTTGTCCAAGTTGGCAAAAGCCACTTGAAAGTCCTGGTTTTGCTGATCTCTTTCATACCAAAAGTAAAAGCCTTTATAGCCTAATACATCTTTGTCTCCATCCCATAATGAAATCACTTTTTGTTCGGGAAATAGTCCAGCCAATAAAGCAGCATTCCAGCCGGTTCGGTCCCAGAGGTTGAGAATCAAATCTCCAGGCTGCAAGTTTTTTTTGATACTTTTCAGAAAAGGAAAGAGCGCTTTAAAAGCCTCATTAAAAGGCTGAAAACACGCATATATATCATAATTGGGGCGGCGACCTTTTTGACGGACAAAGGCCTCATAATCGGCCACCATTCCGGCGGTTTGATTCAAGAGTCGCTGACATTTATCTTTTAGAATTTCTTCTGAATAGAAATCAGCTTCATTAAAAAATGTCATTGCGCCAATTTGCGGGTAGGCCTTGGTATAATTCTCATTGTGCAAAATCGAAATCGGAATCTCTTTGTCGACGACGCCATCTAGCGATTGCCGTCCAAGCCCATGGGCTGTTGGTACGAGGTGTTTGTTCATTCTACAATCGTAATGAAGATTAAAAAAAATGCAGGTTTACAAAGCGGGACTTTAAGAAGGCATGCATTGCTTAGTCTGACGAGGAAAGAAGGAGCGAAAGTCGTTAATAAAGTCGTTTGCTTTCATCCACAGAAAAGACTAGCAGTAATATGCTTTTACTAAGAAAAGGGTGGATAAGTTGCGTTTTCTAGTGCCTATTCTAGGAAATAGTTGTGGGAAAAGCGAGGCAAAACACCTCGTTTTACATCTTTGGTGAGAAAGGAATTGAGGGCCATAATTCCCAATCAGTGATTCGAGTGTTTAGCTGCCTTTCGAAATTGGGTAGGGGTCATCTGTTCATGTCTTTTGAACTGGCGAATGAAGTAGCTTAAATTGTTAAAGCCTATTTGGAAACAGACTTCTGACAAGGTTTTCCGATGATCGAGCAATAGCTTTTTTGCCTGTTTGATTCTTTCAGCGTTAACATATTCTATTGGAGAAACACCAAAGGTGTTTTTAAAACACTTGAAAAAGTGAGATTTGCTCATACAGGCTTTATCGGCCAAAGATTCCACACTAAAGTCTTGGCCCAAGTTCTCTCTGATATAGCGAATGACAAATGCCAATCGATGATCACTCAATAAGCTTTCCGCATTATCAATCAGTAGGAAGCGAGCTTGGGTTTGCAATAAGCGAATGATTAGTTCTTTGAGCAATAAATCGGCGAAAACGTCTTTAGCTTGGTGGCTCTCTGTAAATAAGAAAATGAGGCGTTCCACTAATTGCTGGATACCTTCATCGTTTTTGAGGTGGAAGGATTGTGCGTCTAACGTCCAATCTAGTGCGTCCTTTTCAATAGCCGTTTGCTCCTTGAAGAAAGAAATATTTTCTTCGATTTTCTCAGGAGCTGTCTCTTATACACATCTCCGAGCCCACGAGACCGAGGCTGATCTCG
>CAJXUM010001153.1 GCA_913060855.1 uncultured Lewinella sp.
TGTGTATAAGAGACAGATAGAAGCCTGCGGTCCCGAGTTGACTGAAAGTTTTAGTGAAAGTCTGCCGACCTGCGAGTAGGACATTGAAGGGACTCTTACCTCCTTTTATCAATTCTTGGTAGGGGCGTCTACCGAGAACATCAGAATCAGTTACACGGAGGGCACCATATTTTCGAAGCATGTCAAGCCACTCTTGTTGAGATGGCAGATGCCAACCACGACCAAATGTGGAACAGGATTTTTGAGCGGCCTCGAAGGTATATAGGTAACCGTATTCACTACAATTATTCTTTTGGTTTTGATAGCAAGTGGCCTTCAGGGTGCTTATTTGGAGATTGGCACCTAGCCACCACTTACCATCCTTCAATTTTACTATCGGATAGGAATTTCCTTGTTCGTCCTGAATATGACCGATCGTATTTTGAAACTGCCGCTGGCCCAAAAGAGTGCCGTATAGGAAAATCAATGTCAAGCTTAGGAGTATTTTGCTCATATTTCTTTTGTTTTAGACTAGAAGCATCAGCAGGAAATAGTCAGCCCACAAAGTAATGGGCTATAGAGTGCTAGGACTTAGTCATTAAGCTATCGGTAACTTAATCGATCTAAAGCATTGGCCTAATCGTTCCATTGCTGTTTCAATCTGAATCTATAAAGTGATGTAAGTTGGATGTTTATGCCCTTTCTGTAGGGTAACTATTTAACTTAAAAGCTTACTACAAAGGTGGGGGTAAAAGGCATAGAGGAGGTATCAGCTATGTTGTAAATAGTTTAAATTTTTTCGAAAATTATGTTGCCTCATTCAACTATGTTGCATACGATACGACGAAAGACGTAAAGAAGGGCTAGCCAAGCAGGCGGAAAGTATTAGTAGCTAGAACTGGCCAGCGGGTGCTTCTCCAGGGGAAGCTCCATCTGTACCAATAAGTTTTGGAATCGTTGTTCGTTCCAAAGAAATTCAAATATGGGGTCAACGCCAATATAAGGCATATTGGAATCATGTGCCTCATAAGCTTTTTCCAACCAGCGGAGTGCTTCTTTTTTGTTACCAGCACGCGTATAGATCGTGCCAATTTGCCAGGGGCTGACATAGGTAGAATTGGATCTTCCGATCAAGGTTTCGGCTAAAGTCTCTAGGGCTTGTACATAGCCACCGGATCGATTACCTCGCATCAATGCCTCAATGGCCTCTTGGTCTTCCTTTACGGCATAAGAGGTGATCCATATCTCCAAAGCTTCTGGATAAAATTTCTTCATATGGTAAGCGGTTCGGAGGGTAGCAAGTGCCACAGGATCAGAGGGTGCATCAATGAGGGTTTTACTTAGTATGCTAATCGCTTTATCAAACTGCCGAGCATAAAGCATATCCATTCCGTATAGGGCTTGAAAAAGGGGATTAAAAGGATCTAATTGTAGCGCAATATCGATTTGTTCCATAGCTTCTGCAGGTTTGTGCAGAATGTTCAAGACATGAGATAAGTAAGCTCGGGCTGCTGAGTGATTGGGGTTCAAGGAAATGGCTTGTTTGAGTTCTTTTTCGGCTTCTGCATAATTCCAATCAACCCAACAGTTTTGAACCCCCAATGCGTAGTGAATCTCTGGTAGGTCCAAATTCAATTCTAGGAGCTTAGTCTTAATATCGATGATTTTCATATTAGATCCACCTTCAAAATAGGAAGTCAGCCCTTGCTGCATTCTACCGACCCAAACCAAGGACATCCCCGATAGCGCAGGGGCATAATTCGGATCAATTTCCAAGGCCAATTCAAAATACTTCATGGCCGTATTGAGGTTTTCTTCTGTCAATTTATCCCAGTAGAACATCCCCTTCAAATAGGCATCTAAAGCCTTGGGATCAATGGGGGCTGTTTGCATTGCTTGGCTTTCTTCATCTGGCCGTAAGATTGCCCGAATATGGGAACTGATTTCTTGGACAAATTTATTTTGGGTTGTGAGTATATCATCGGCACTCACCCTATATTCCTCACTCCAAAGCTGTCGCTCCGCGGGAAAAGCGCCTACCAATTGTAAACGGAGGCGGATATTATCTCCCTGGTGATAAAAAGAACCTTCTAAAATGGCGTCAACGCCCAAGTCTAGCGCAATGTCTTTCAGTAATACATCCCGTTTACGATAACGTTGTGTTGAGGTTCTAGAAATTACACGCATATTTGAGTGTTCTCCAATGGCTCCAATTAAAGCATCTTGTATGCCTAATGCTAAGTATTCCTGGGTGGGGTCTTCCGAAAGATAGTTGATGGGTAATACAGCTATTGCTTCGTACTGCTGGCCGACGGAGGAAGGGCTAATCATAGGTAATAATAAAGCTGAAAGTAGCAGCGCAAGGACGATCACAGCGAATAGGAGTACATTTTTCTGCCAGCTAATGGGATTGGGAAGGGCCACTATTGAAGCCTCATCATCTAAGACAGGCTGTTTTGGTTCGTCTACCGGCTTATCTGTCTTTCTCTTCTTGACTTCTCCCGGAGGGAATCCATACAGGGCATTAAAACAGGTGCTGAAATAGGAGGGACTACTGAAGCCGACCATGAAGGCCACTTCTGAAGCATTAGCTACTTCGTTTTCTAAAAGTTGCTTGGCTTCGGCTAACCTGATTTCTCGGATAAATTGACTAATGGATTGTCCTTTCAGTAATTTCAATTTTCGATGGAGATGAGATCGACTTAGGCCAATTTCTCGAGAAAGACTTTCTACACTAAATTGCTCATTCGTCAAATTCTGGAGTACAATTTGATGTAATCGTTGGAGTAATATTTCATTTTGGGTTGGGTTCTTGGCGTTTTTCATGACAAGTTAGAGTAGCTGTAGTAGTCTAAACTTTGGTTTCTTTCCTTTCTAAAGATACAAAAGAAATGAATTTAATGGGCGAAATAAGACTAGGTGATATCAATCACTAGCCACATTGATTCTCATCATCCCCCTATCATGGCCTATTGTGCTACTTTACTACTAGTTAAAACATACCTAAACTTTCTGTTATGAATATAAAAGCTGTCTCTTATACACATCTCCGA
>CAJXUM010001154.1 GCA_913060855.1 uncultured Lewinella sp.
CACTATCCTCTTCGTCGGCAGCGTCAGATGTGTATAAGAGACAGGGTCGATTCGATTCGAATGTATGCGCTATCTATATTTTCAGAGACTCCATACTTGAAAGCATTTTCCACAATGGGTTGTAAAATCAAGTTTGGAACACCCAGCGACTCGGTCATTGGATTAATTTTAACTTCAATGGTCAAGCGATCACTAAATCGCTCTTGCTCAATCGCCAAATACTTACTAACCAGCGACAATTCCTCCTTTAATGGTATGATTTGAACCGTTTTCATATTCAGGCTCATACGTAATAGATCGCTTAGGGATGAAATCATAGAGACGGCTTTAGTGCTACTCTTTGAGCGTACCATCATGGAAATCGTATTCAGCGCATTAAACAAAAAGTGAGGATTTATCTGAGACTGAATGGCTTCAAGTTTCGACTCGGACAATTCAAGTGCCAGATTAGTGCTTTTAATGTTTTCATCTCTGTATTTCTCATAGTAGTCTAGGGCTATGATCAAACTCAGCAAGAAACAAGCCATTAACATCCCAATAAAAACGCCAAATAAAAAGAATTTCATACTACTTGACAACATTTCATAATAGGTTCTTTCATTCCCCATGAAAAACTTTAAAGCAATCAAATAAAAAAATTGAGCTGCAAATGCATGGACTGTAGAAACCAGCATGACAAGCCCAATCAACTTGCCCCATGCCCTTCCGTTGGATAAGGGTTGAATCTTTCGGTAACCTTGGTAGAGGAAAATCAAAAAAACAGCCCATACCAATTGATCAGTCACTGAGATTAAAAGACTCCTACTCCATTCTATTTCGGTGGCTTTTCCTGTGACTAAAGAAGTCCAGGATCTAGCCTGATCCAACAGAAACTGGAGCAGTAAGAATCCCGCGAATACCGGCCAATATTTTTTAAAAAAAGAGCTGGATGTTGTCATACAAAAATTAATACTATTTACTATTACTTAATAAAAGCTGGTAATATTTTCTCTGCCGCTATTTGCAGAAAATTGGTATCGTTGTCATGCGCAGTAAACACAAGTGTTAAATCGAGCTCTTCGATCACAATGATATATTGGCCATAACCACCTCGAGCGGATGTGCTGAAATAGCTCTTATTGCCCACCTTCATGTCTGCCTGCCACCAGAAATAGCCGTATCCAGTGTTTAATATATTGCCATCGTCAAGAAAATTCTCATCGTCGCTGTGGCGGACAATTCTATTGATTGCTTTAGCGACATAGGCTTCTGGAACCAGCTGTTCGCCATTCCACTTTCCCTTATTGATAGCCAATTGCCCAACCTTGAGCATATCGCGCGATGATAAGCTCGTCTTCCAACCAGCTTCTGGCAAGCCGGTTTGTGCATTAATTCGCCAGCGATAATTCGTAATGCCCATTTTGTCGAGGAATTCATTTTTAATAAAGTCCATGGCTGATCCTGGTACGACCGCCTCAATGACTTGCATGACCAAGTCTGGATCACCTCCATATTTAAATACTTGGGATTCTTCTGTAATCGGTGCGCTATGTTGGAGTAAAGATTGAACAAATCCCTGACCTTTTAACTGATCTGGATTTTTATTCATTTCTTCTCTCTGCTTTTCACTAATGCGTATACCAGAGCGCATCGTCAGTGCATGATTCAGCGTGATCTTTTCTGCACCGGCAACAAACTTTGTTGGGTCTAGGTCTTTGAGGAAGCTAACCAAAGGTTGGTCTAAATCGTCCATAGTTAGATAACCCAACTGAATGGCACGGCCAAGCAACATGCTTGTATAGGCTTTAGTTGCTGATGCCTGACCATGGCCTAGATTGATGCGACCACGTGCATAATAAGATTCAAAGATGAGCTTGTCTTTATGGGCAATAAGAAAGCTGTCGAACCGACCATGCTTACCGTTGGCAATCTCTCGAGTCAACTTGACAATCATCTCTTTATTGCCTCCATCAACGCCCAATTCGCCCACGACAAGTCCGTCTTTTCTATCCTCTGGAGCCGGATTGACAAATGCATTATTGAGTTGTGAAATCCTAAAAAATGGGAGCTCATTGCTATAACTTGAAACATGACTCATCAGGGATGACAACCAAGCTACACTGCGAACTGCAGTCATAGGGAATGCTGTTTGATGATTACCCTCAATCACTTCTGTTAGTAAGGACAAACCGTCATCTCTTCTATTTTTTAATACACTAATGAATTCCTCGAGAGGTTCAACCATCTCTTGTTCTAATGAGCCATATGAAATGAAAACATTGGCATTCAGACTAGTGTTTCTATTGGGCGACTCGAAAGGTCCAAATTTCGAATTAAGTTCAGTTAGATAAGCAACTTCATTTTTGATCGATGGACTACCAAGAATATAATTGTCAAAAGTTTCAGGTTGAGTTAACAATATATAAGCGCCAAATTCACCACCCATTGAGTATCCAAAATAAGTACGACTGTTTGAGTCAGTTCGATACGTATTGTCAACATACTTAAATACATCATTGCGAATAAAGTCCAAATGTTTATTAGCTTGCCCTAATTGAAATTTTGTTTGAATTTCAGGTTTATTTGATTTACGAAAACTATAATCTCGGTACCGACTAACATGTTCTCCTATTTCTTTTTTGAGGTCTTCATTTATATCCTTTTGCCAAGAAATGCCAACTAGAATAACATCTTCCAACATGTATTCTGTTGAGGCAGATAGTATTTCGATATGCCACATCGCATCTGTGAAATATAGTACAGGGTATTTTTTATCCTTGTTTTCTGAATACCCTTCAGGAAGTTTAACATACAGTTCAAATTGCCTGTCATTTTTAGTATCCTCTATAGGAATTACTTGTATCCTAGGCAATTCTAAATAAGACTTATCTACTGTATGGGTGTTATCGTTTACCTTATTTTCTTGAGCAAAGACACTGTTTAGCGATATAGCAAATGTCAATATTAATAATTTAGTGATTTTCATGTTTTCTTATTTCCTGTCTCTTATACACATCTCCGAGCCCACGAGACCGAGGCTGATCTC
>CAJXUM010001155.1 GCA_913060855.1 uncultured Lewinella sp.
ACGAGATCAGCCTCGGTCTCGTGGGCTCGGAGATGTGTATAAGAGACAGATAGCCTTGGGTTTTACCCCACAGGAAGCAGGTGCACTGGGTATCATCGGAGGAGCCGATGGACCGACGGCTATTTATACCAGTATTGTTTTAGCGCCACACTTACTGGGACCAATCGCCATTGCCGCTTATAGTTATATGGCTTTAGTGCCCGTCATTATCCCCTTAGTGGTTAATTTGACGGTAAGCAAGCGCGAATTGAAAATCAATATGAAGGAACAGGATAAGTTATTTCCTGATAAAAGGGAAATCAAAAACCTTCGCCTGGTCAAAATTCTATTCCCGATCACTTTGGCGACTATCATTGCTATTCTGGTCCCAACAGCAACGCCGCTGGTCGGACTATTGCTATTTGGCAACCTAGTCAAAGAAGTAGGCGCCGATACCAAGCGGCTTTTCCAAGCCGCTTCAGAGACCATCATGAATACCGCAACCATTTTCTTGGGGCTCATCATCGGTGCGACCATGACCGTCACGACCTTCCTGAAACTGGAAACCCTATTAATTATTACCGGTGGATTCCTTGCCTTTGCCATCTCGATTTTAGGTGGCATCATGGCTGTGAAAGTATATAACGTCTTTGCTCAGAAAAAGATAAATCCACTTATTGGTGCGACGGGCTTGAGTGCCGTCCCCATGGCTTCTCGAGTCGCCAATGATATCGCGCTGCAACACGATCCAAGGAATCATCTTTTGCAATATGCTATGTCGAGCAATATCTCTGGGGTAATTGGTTCTGCCGTAGCTGCTGGGGTATTAATTTCGTTACTCGGGTAGCCGCTGTACCCCGCCGATGTTGCGTGTTCCCCACCAACATATCTCTCTGAAAAACATAGGCTCCAAGGACCAAGGATATCGCAGGTGAAAATACCTGCAATGGCAAGTGGGAAGGCTAACCTACTAAATTAGGTTCCCACAGGCACACCAAAAGGGCAACATTCTACTGAATGCTACCCCGAATTGGTGATTTCCTAATTTTTAAAATCAGATTATAAGTGAGCTACATGACGAAATTGACCGTCTTTATGAAGGTGATATCTTTTGTCAAGTAAAACAATCAGACTGGTTTGTTCTATTTTTTCTTCGCGCTAAGTCTATCCTAAATGTCCATAAAAACAGCCGTAAACTCGGCCCATCCTATAAAAATTGACGGCCAGATCCGAGTTGACGCTGGTTTTTAGGCTATGGCCTTAGAGGCATTTCCCAGTTGTTGCTTCCGAAAAGCAGAGGGTGACATGCCTGTTTGCTCCTTAAACGCTTTATTGAACGTGGTCTTATTATTAAAGCCCGCCGCATAGGCTACATCAATGATGTATTTATCTTGATAAGCTGGATCATGAAGTAATTGCTTGGCTTCATTGACGCGATACGTATTTACAAAATCAGAGAAATTCTTATTCAGATTCTCATTGATCACTTGCGATAAGTGGTGCGGACTAATCGCCAATTGTTCGGCCAATTCATTCATGCGAAACTCATTCTCGAGATAGGGTTTATTGACCTGCATGTGCTGCAATAATTTCTTCAGGATAGATTCTGCCGCAGCCACCGTTAAGGAGGAATGCCGGTATTTATTAGGTAAGAAGACGCGCTCCAATACGCGACCTCTGAATATAGCTGGTTTGTGATAACCTAAAAAACCAACCGTATAAACGAATAAAGACATACTCAGTGCAATGATATAGTCTTGCAATCGGTTGAAGGATTTGGTGTGTACCAAAACAAAATAGATGAAATAGCTCACGACAAAAGCGGTATACAATTGCCAAAGGAGCTTATACCATTTATGCTGTATGATGGTGCGACTTGTTTCGGCTTTATTAGAAAGGACTTTTTTTATCCACAGCGTGTAAATAAGGAAACTATAAATCGCTAAGTGGATGATACAAATTCCGGTGAAAATCGAAAAACTATAAGGGAACAAGAATACATCAGACAATTCATCCAACTTCCCCTGCAAGACTTTCACCTTATCCATCCGGGCTAAGCTAATGAAAGGCAAACGATAGATCAAAACCAACCCAAATGCAATGAAATGGGGCCAGGCTTGTCTAAAACCGTAGGAGGAATCAGACAATTGTTTAAGGTATAAAAACAACAAAGGCCCAAACAAGAAAACCAAGGGCTCATATACTCCTGCTAATCGTGGAAAGATGTGGTTATAGTTGGTCCAAAAACCTACATAATCGACCAAAGTGAAGGCAAAACAAAACATGATGAGGCCTAAATAGATATTGGCTCGCTCTTGCCGTTTTACGCTAGTAAACAATAAAAAAGAGAGAAAAAATCCTTGACCTGCTACCAATAGGAACAGGGATGTCCAGCTGTCTAGTGAGGGTTCGGTGTAATCCATTTTTAAAACATTTGTCGGCTGACATCAATATAGAAAACTGTAGTAGTCCCTTGAAATGTCGGCTACAAACATTTAGCAAGCGCTATGACAAATGGCCATTCAGGGAATAGCAACATTACACTAAACCGGAAATCTTGGTTAAAAATGAATATCCCGTTCTACTGAATATTCTCTTGTGTTTCCCTATCCACCACTAGGTGCGGTACTTCCTCTAGCTTCCAGTCAATCACCAGGCCTTTGGCGAGTCTACGGGCAATGGCGGGGCCATATAACAATTCGCTTAAATACAGCGCGGCTTCAAAAGACTTGGCTCCGCCAGCGGAGGTGATGTATTTACCATCATGCACAAATAGGACATCTTCTCGAATATCCAGTTCAGGAAACATCTTCCGCATACTACCGATATCGCTGGGGAATGTCGTACACACCACCTCATCCAATAAACCCGCTTTAGCGAGCACAAAAGCGCCGTCACAATGAGAGGTAATAAAACGGGCTTCTTTGTCTATTTTTTGCACAAACTGGATCATCGCCTCATCTTCAAGGTCCGTATCCAGGTGATGTTCAGCACTGGGAATCACCTGTCTCTTATACACATCTCCGAGCCCACGAGACCGAGGC
>CAJXUM010001156.1 GCA_913060855.1 uncultured Lewinella sp.
ATCCAAAATGGTAAAGTACAAGCAACTGATGATTTCAACTGACCTATCTCCCAGCCAGACTTCAGAAGTTTCCCAAGACAAATCCAGGAAAACTTCTGAAGTCTAAGCCTCCGCCATTTCGCTAAGTCAGATGAAGACTTCGATTACCAAACCAGCCCACATTTTCGTATTATTGAGTTCAAACAAACGCTTCCCAAATGTGGACTTGCCCAAATTGCGACCGAAATTTTAAAACCGCCAATCAATCCCACTCCTGTACTGATATCGATATCGGAGAGCTCTTCCTCGGTAAGCCCGATGATTTGGTCATTGCCTTCGATGAAATATTACAACTGACCGCAAATTGGGAGCCCAACAGTGTAGGAACCGCCACGCGCAGTATCGTATTTACCAGTAAAAAAGCCTGGTTGGTGATCAAGCCGATGAAATCGGAATTGGATGTGAAGTTCTACAACGACCAACCTTTGGAGTCGGATGTGCTGAAAAAGGTGACTGAATTTAACGGGAAATATGCCCATCATATCAGGATTAAGATGCCACATCAAGTAACGGATGAAGTGATGGACCTACTGCGAGAGGGTTTTAAGTATTCCCTAAAATAGTATTAATGGAGTAAAATGTGAACTTACCGGACTCAAGATGAATAGGTCAACAATCCTCCTCCTCGCGCGCTTTAATGCCCTATTTTTCCGTAGGAATTTTGAAATTCATTAATACGTAGGGCTCCAATTTTTCTCTGTCGAGTATTTCGTTGGTCTCTTCCTCGAAATTATCAATTTGCGTATTCTTAATGAAGAAAACCTCATCCCCTCTAGTATCAAAGGTGGTTGGGACTTTAAAACTCTCGTCGAATGATAGCATCCGAGTTTTGTCAATGATAGCATCACCTGCTTGGTTTAAACTATACTTAAATAGCCCATTTTTACTAGGGTCGCTTTGCCATACATTCACTAGTCCAAGCAAATATCCATCTTTGTATTTTAGGCCATCGTTTCCGGCAAAATCAGCATTCAAGCTATTGAGAATTCTTTTACTTTTGGTATCAACTATCCCAATTCCTTTGTTAGAAGCGAGGTAGAGTTTACTGCCGTCTTCCGATAAGCTAATGCCATTAGAATGAGAAACTAATTCACTATCCAAGAATACTTCAAACTCGCTATGAGGGCGCTCTATTTTAAAAATCCTATTAGATTCTGAATCAGTGATGTATATGATATTATCTGGGCTTACGACCAAATCATTAAGATAAATCTTGGACGAATCGGTAAGGATATAGCTATCAATCAAGGCGCCTGAATTCAAATCCATCATCAGTAGAATAGATCGCTTATCATGCTGCTGCAAGCTATTGCCTAAGGCATATAGAGTATCGTTTTTTACAATCATTCCGAAACCAGACAAATAGCCGTATTCACCGTTTTTAATGACTTCCTTATGCTCTTGGGTGATCAGGTTATACGAAACAATTTTGTTGTGCTTTAGACTATTCAAGTAGATGCAATTGCGCTTTTCATCAAGAGCGATTCCCTCAGGCATCAAATCCATTTCAAAATCTAAGGACACATCTCCTTGGTCTTTGCTGGAATCGTTACAGGAAAGAAATACCGTAAGTATTACTAGCCCCCAGGCTACATTGAATAGTTTATTCACAATAAATATGATTTAGTGATGATCCCTAAAGCTGAACCGATAGTCTAAAATTTTTACATCTAGCCAAACTCAAGGCTACTATTTTTTCTCCAATACCAACACAAAATCCTGCTCCTTCGACGGCGTAGCGACCAGAAATCCTTTCTTTAATGCTACTTGCGCCGGACTATAGGTATTCTCGATCGGATCAAACCATCTCGCCTGGTATTTGGTGTCTTTACTATTCCGAATTTTAATAGCCTGCTGGCGCGGCGTGTAGGCTAGGATGGTAGAGCGATCGGCATTAGCCACGATGCCAATAAAATGATTGTAGGTTTTGTCGCCAGGTTGTTCTATCAATAAATTCTGTGCTGGGTTCAGCGTCCACCAATCATAAGATTGTAGAAAAGCGGAGAGGTAGCCGATCTGTAGACTCCCAGGAAATTCGATGCTTTTTTCCCAGGTCGAAGGGCCTTTGCCGCCTGGGTTTCCATGATTTTCGATGAGATCGCCTTCTTTTTGGATCCACGGCCAAATGCCATTGGCGCCATAAGTGATGCCTGAAATGGGCGTGGCGAATAGGCTCCAATAGGAGGCATTACGAACATCTTCAGCCGTGATATAAAAGCGAATTTCTTCATAATTGGGTTCCAGATTCATGAGAGGCCTGGCCGGGAGTTGGTCCCAGGTTTTGGCCATGGGGCCCTTATTAATCCAGTTGACAATCCACTCATTATTATTGTGACTGGATTGGTAGCCGACGATATCTAGCCAGCTTTCCTCCTTATAAACTTCACCAATCCAGGAGCTACCATGAGGATGCTGCGCCACAATACCCGGATGCGCTTCGGCGAATACGCCTCGGCCAATATTCTTCCACCGCTGTTCCAATTCTTTCACGTATTTACCATCGCCACCCAGTATCCAGATGACTTGATGGCTCCCAAAGCGCGCTACCATATAACGAGCCAGCAAAATGGCTTCCTCCTCTGGTAGATAGTAGCCTGGACTCAATTCGCGCCCATTCGAAAAAGGCAAGGCCCAGAGCAGTACTGGCGCTGCTACTAATCCATGCGCATTGATGCGATCAATTTTGTGATCCATTCGTTGAAAGAAAGCTGGATTTAGTGCAATTCGACCGCTTCCAGTAAAGGCCACCTCGCCCTTGCTATCTTGTTCACAACCTCGCCATTGAGTGGTCACAAATTGAATGACATTATAATGGTTATCCACTCGTTGTTGCAGGTATTTTTCCCATTCCTCTTCCGTCGATTTCAAGGCCCCATTCCAGGCGGTGCAGGCGGTAAACAAAAAGGGCGTTCCATCTGCATGTTGTAGGTGGTAATTGCCTTTGCTTCTTTCCCTGTCTCTTATACACATCTGACGCT
>CAJXUM010001157.1 GCA_913060855.1 uncultured Lewinella sp.
TCTACACTATCCTCTTCGTCGGCAGCGTCAGATGTGTATAAGAGACAGGGCTTAACCTATAAAGATATTAGAGATCATATTTCTTGGGAGGATGTGAGAGATAATTTTGCTAAAGCGGCACAGTTTGGCATTGATACAAAATTTACCTGGTTTGGTGATCAGAAGATTTCGGCCTGTGATTTGGTAATAAAAGAACTGCTGCCATTAGCTCGTAAGGGATTAACGCACCAAAAGGTGAAAAAAGAAGACATCGATAAGTACTTGGGAATTATCGAGGCACGGGCACTAGGCCATATGAATGGTGCACGCTGGCAGTTGCGAGCTTATACCAAGCTGCGTAAAGAGGTGGGAAGAGATGAAGCCCTAAGTGTTTTAACGGCTTGTATTATTGAAAACCAGATTAAGGGAGACCCCGTTCATACTTGGAACCTTCCTAAAGTCGAAGATTTGAAAGAATATAGACCGGCCAAGTTAAAGATAGAGGAGTTTATGGAAACGGATTTGTTCACCGTCCATCAAGATGACCTAATAGAATTAGTCGCTGAACTCATGGATTGGAGAAAAATTCGGTACATGCCTGTGGAAGATGCTAAGGGAAATCTATGTGGGTTGATTACTTCTCGTCTATTGCTACGTTATTTTACACAAAAAAACCGGATTAACGGAAAAGAAGCGATGCAAGTAAAGGATATCATGATCCATCAACCGATTACGATAGAACCTTCTTCTACCATTTTGAATGCGATGCAACTGATGCGCTCGAACAAAATAGGCTGTCTGCCGGTGGTGAAGAGTGGCGAGTTGATTGGGATCATAACTGAAATGGAGTTTCTCCATATTTCAGGTCGCCTCATAGAGCGTCTCGAACGAGAATCCTAGTGCTGGTTAAAGAAATAACCACTCTCATATTGTTTAATTAGCAAATGGAATAAATGAGAAGTCTGTGTTTACTATTGGTCTTGATAGTGACTGCTGATGTATTGGTACAGGAGGGCTATTGTATACCGATAGCAATTCTACGCGGGATTCGCTGTTTGAATTAGACTTAGATTTTCTTGAGTAGTAAGTAAGAATGGAACTTAATAAGTAGCAACTAGCGCTTTTAGCTCTTTGAGGTAGCGTTGCTTTCTTCCTGCTCTTCTTTTGACATTGGTGGGGGTCAAGAACTCGTGTTTCTCCAAAAAGTTGACTTGAATTCGATTCCAATCTTTTTCGTTCTGGAGTACTTCGTGCGATTTCAATTCCTCAAAAAGCGTAGCGCCAATATCGTAAAAATCATCGCGACCTAGATAATCCAAGTCAGCATCGCAAAGGATTCTTTCTAAAAAGTTTTTTGGCGTCTGTGGAATTTTGGTGGCCATAATCATGCCACAGATCATTTCGATTTGACTTACTGTATAACCGTAATGTGGTAAATGCTTTTTGGCAAGCGTACAGCCTAGGGCTTCATGATCTAGATTGCCAATAGTGAAACCAGAATCATGAAATAAAGCGGCAGTTTTAAGTAAAAGAGTATGATACGGAGATATTTTTTCTAGGTAGCACAATTCATCCGTCGTGTACAGCACATCCAAAGTATGGTGGATCCCATGATAAGTCAGCTGATCAGATAGTTCGTATTGTAGCTTGTCTAGAATAAACGCCTTTGCTCCGTGGTAATTCATACGCAACTTTTTAGTTATCTCTGTATGTATATGACGCAGAAATCAATTCTGGTCACTTGTCAATTAAAAATCTAGAGGGGTCTCTAGGGTGGAGAAAACAATTTAGGATAATTGCTATGTGTTGTCTACTATTATATGGACTTCGGGGCTAAAGGTTGCATTGTTATTACCCAAAAATGATTTCCTTACAAGTTTTATAGGGTCTCAATGCGATGATAATGAACTCAATCTAAATAACGTTATTGAGTTCTAGAAGTATTTTGGGTGGGACAAAGTTAACAATTTATTAACTAGCTGTCAAGGGGTAGGGGGGACAAAAAAAATCTTCTGGCCACATCGGTGATTTTTTTGTCCCCTCCTAAACTTATTCTGACAACAAGCGAACGCCGTCGGCCATGAACTTAAGTTCTACAACGGGTTCAGTGATCGCTGCAATTTCTTCTGCAGATTTACCCGCATCTTCGGCTAAGTGACGAAGTTCATCCACTGGAGTTACTTCTCTGAAAGCTTTTCCTTGCAAAACAACCTCGCGGCCAGAAATGTCCTTTGGTACAAAGAAGCCATAGTCTTTAAATTTAACCACCATTTCTTCTCCGGCACTCGGACTACTGATGTTCATCCAGCAACCCTTGGCTTGGCAAACAGCTTCCACTTTTCCCTGCACGGTTGTATGCAGCGAATCATTGGCATTCATTTTGTTGAGGAGTTCATCATAGGAAAGAACTTCCTTAGCCTCAAAGGTGGCGCCAAATTCATCAAATTCGGTACTTTCCGCGCTAGTGGTCTCAGTAGCATTGTCTGGAGGAGTGTCAGTTGACGCACAAGCAAAGCAGGAAACTAAGACTAAGCTGCAACAGATTTTTGACAAAAAACTCATTGGTTTATTTTTTATGGTAAATAATTTGGATAAGGAATTACATAGGAATTCGGAGGTAAATAAAATACATAAGCAGGCAAAATCCTTTTTCATCAACTATGCTGCCAAGGCTGATTAACTGTCTGCCCTCGGACAAGATCTCCTACTTATACAAGATCTTCGAAAACTTAATCAGCTGTCAAAAGGATAATGGACTTTGTATTTTTTCTTCTCTGCTTCATTCCTTATTTAAACTGCAAAGTTAAGGAATACAAAGGAATGAATTAAAGACACCCTGATCTTTTTCTTACATTACTATTCAATAAGGCCATTATTGAATCATTAATTATTAAGTATCGAAAAGGTCTAAAAGTTTTCTTAAAACATTTTAAGCAAACAATATATGAGCCCTAAACGGGGTTATGTCCTTGTTAAAATTTAGATGCACTAAGTCCTGTCTCTTATACACATCTCCGAGCCCACGAGACCGAGGCTGA
>CAJXUM010001158.1 GCA_913060855.1 uncultured Lewinella sp.
ATCTACACTATCCTCTTCGTCGGCAGCGTCAGATGTGTATAAGAGACAGGGAAAACACCATCCCATTTTTAGCAATGCGATCAATGTTGGGTGTCGGAATATCGGTGCAACCGTTGAAGCCTACATCTCCATAACCTTGATCATCCGTCAGGATAATGATGACATTAGGTTGTGAGGCAGATTGCCCATAAGCACAGGGCGCCGCTAAGCAGATGAGAACTAATAACATGGTCCTAAAGACGTATTTCATAAGAGTGGACTTTTGATGGATAAGTAATGATCCAAAATAGGCGAGAAATCACAATTGGATGGTGTTGGATTCGTCAATATAGAGGAGCGAATTGGGAAAGAAGGAATAATAGCATAGCACTAGGCTTGGCTAACGACTGAAGTTAGAAACTGATCAAATATCCGCCGACTGACTTTGACCTCATACCTTAATATAAAATACATGATGGCGAACATTAGCAGTCCATGTAAAGGAATTAGACTGATGAAGAAACTGTTTTCGACACCGAAATCCTGGGTGAGAAACAGGACAAAGAACAAACCATATAAGGCGACCATAGCGCCGAAAGCAAACTTAAGTGTGGTGGGCTCCAGACTAATATGAATCGCCACCGTACTTTGATCTCTTTCTGTGGTGACCTGCCCTTCAATCAGCGCGAGCCGGGTGTTGAAGTCGATCAACCTTCTTCTCCGCTTCAACTTAAAACGATTACTCCCCACTTGCCCTTTAAAGTCACTCAGTTTGGTATTGAAGGATTCGAAAAACTCCAATCCTTTTTCTTCATCTACCCGATCCCTCAATAGTGACATCCATTGCGTAGACGGACTATTAAACTTTGTTTGGTAATTGGCTTCCAATTGGAGCCAAGTAATGGCTTTATCGTAATGGCTCATATCGGTGTCTGCTTGTGTCACCAATATACGGATATTCTAGCTTTTCCGCACCCCGCCGGGCTTATGTATAAAGTCGTTTCGAGAAAAATGACGCCAAATTCTATTTCAACACAGAGGTACTGAGACACAGAGGAAAAGTAATCCTCCGTGCCTCCGTTTCTCAGTGTTCAATTATTTGGCGTGAAATTTGGTAGAGGTAGTTTTACACAACCCTACCCCCTGGCGGGGAACGGGGAAGCCGCAACTCCGTCTCAGTCCCTAATACCCCGGATTTTGCGCCATACTTCCCGCTGTCAAGTCAATCTCCGTTTGAGGGATAGGGAATAGTTCATGTTTTCCCACCACAAAATTCTTTCCTACCTTCTGCATCAAGTCAGCTGCCCGGCCCGTACGTAACAGATCGAACCACCGCTGTTGCTCCAGCGCTAGCTCCACCCTTCTTTCTTGCCAAATTCTATTGCGGAGTGCATTTTGATCGCTTGTGGTGACCGGAGGAAGGACGCCATTTCGGTTTCCTCTTGCTCTTTCGCGTATTGCATTGAGGTAGACTAAGGCCTGCTCGGGTTTGTTGTTCTCATTGAGTACTTCAGCAGCCATCAAAAGGATATCGGCATATCGGAGCAGACGAATATTACCTGGGCCATTGCCATTCCCACCCGCATGTTCTGGAACCCAAGCCTTTTGATTGTAGCGCTCATTGACGATATTAGGATTGTCTTGTACAATATCCGACCCATCGGGCAGTACCTCTCCCGGATAAAGAATGGTTGCCTCTCTGCGTGGATCACCTATTTCATAAGCAGCGATCAGGTCATTAGATGGACTATTGAAACCCCAGCCTAGATTGGGCGTACCTCGTACCCCTTGCACTTCATTGTATTGACTGCCGGTAATAGATTGATCAAAGGCAGCCGTTTGGACTTCGAAAAGACTTTCTTCTGCATTTTCACCTTCTCGGGTGAAAATCCTTTTATAGTCTGCCATTAAGGCGTATTCATCAGAATTGATCACTTCTAGCAAAAGAGCCTCGGCGGCGGGATAGTTGCCCAGTGTAAGCTGCACCTTGGCCAATAAGCCTTGGGCGGCCCCCTTGGTGGCTCTACCTAGTTCACTAGAGGGATACTTTGATTTTAAGGGTAATGCCGCAATGGCCTCATTTAAGTCCTGTTGGATTAAAGCGTAAATCTCAGCTGTAGCGGCTCGTCCTTGCTCAAATTCATCCGAGTTGAGTGGTTGGGTAATGAGCGGAATATCTCCAAACCAGCGAACTAACTTGAAATAAAAATAGGCACGAAGAAATTTACATTCTCCAATCAGGCGAGCTTTTAGTACCTCGTCCATTTCAATATTAGGAATGTTTTGAATGGCGATATTGGCTCGATAGATCCCTCGATAATACCCACTCCAAACCGTAGCTGGCGCAACATTACTGGCATCAAAGGTATAATCATCGATTTCTTTCAAGAAGGAAGCATCATTTACGGTACTGCCTTTGTCCGTATCATCGGAGATAATATCAGTCATCCCAATAAAGCTGAAAACATGGACTTCCCAGGCGCGTAGGTGTTCGTACACCGCATTGGTGCCCCAAACGGCGTGTTCTGCTGTCTGGAAAAAATTGTCGGCGGCCAGGCTACCCGGGGAGGTTTTTTCCAGAAAATCTTTGTTGCAGTTGGTCAAGCCAACAAGTAAGACCATTAAGAATAGAATATTATAGCTTTTCATTTTCTTTGTTTTAATGCTGCGATTAAAAGGAAACGTTCACACCTACCGTATAGGTTTTAGCAATGGGGTAAATGCCGGCATCAATTCCCGAAGAAAAGGGACTCGAAGACCCTACTTCTGGCATGTATCCGGTATAATCGGTCCAAGTAATCAGGTTGGTTCCACTCACATACACCCTGAAGTCCTTCAATTTAGCCTTTTGCATCCAGGCATTAGGGAGGGTATAGCCCAGTTGTAAATTCCGGAGCCGAATAAAGGAACCATCTTCGATGAATCGATCGGAGGGGATATAATTGTGTCCACTATTCGTGGTCCGAGGTTCAAAGTTGCTGGTCCCAGGCCTGTCTCTTATACACATCTCCGAGCCCACGAGACCGAGGCTGATCT